>CAKZMG010000293.1 GCA_937128235.1 uncultured Verrucomicrobiales bacterium | reverse complement strand
TAGACCGCCAGATTTCACCATAGCTCTATCTCAGGGCATTGAGGACTATCTACAGGAACAAAAACGAGCAGGAACTAGAGAGCGAACCTTGAAGCAGAAGAAAAGCGTTCTCACGATGTTTAAAGATCATGTCGATGACATCCACGTTCATGCTTGCTCGACTTCCAGAGTAAATACATTTTTAAATAGCTTGCGAGCTAAAGATAAAATTTCACCAGCATCTAAAAAGACTTGGAACAACTACCGCAACGAACTCAACCACTTTTTTCTCTGGGCTGGTGAGGAAGATCTAACAACAAGTCGCCCTTGGTTATTCCAGAATCCAGTCGAGAAAGTTAAAATATTTTCTGCTAAACAAATAGCTGAGCAAAGACCACAAAAAGCGACAACGAACGTAAAAGAGTTAGAGCATTTCTTTTCTGTTCTCATGCGCTGGAGAGCGGGCGCATTGGTTAAGTTTTACGCCCTAGCTTACTTTGCAGGAATCCGACCAGATGGAGAAATGCGTAAACTCTCAGAATTAGAAGAATCACTTATCAACCTGAAAACTGGCATCATCAACATTCCTGCCAGTGTCTCTAAGACCAAGGAAGAGCGACAAGTTTTCATTTCTGATAACCTCATGCAATGGCTAAAAGCATACAAAGACATGCCAATCATTCCATCAAACTTTGACCGCATGAATAAGCAACTTAGAGCGCATTTCAAACTACAGCATGATGAGACTCGACACAGCTTCATTTCTTACCACGTTGCAGTCTATCGCTCATTAGGTGATGTAGCGTTACAAGCAGGTAATTCAGAGAGCATAGTTCGCAAGCATTATCTAAACCTACACCCAGCCGAGGAAGGGGAACAGTTCTTTTCTATTATCTGTGATCTTGAAAAACAACGAGCAGTTATTTCCCCTAAGATCAACCTACATAGTCACTCGCATTTGAAAGCTATTTAGAAAATAACCAGAGAGCTTGAGCGAGATTAACACGCCTTGAAATAGATCACTTTCACCATGCCTAAAATAAATATACCAGAGGAAACTTTCACCTATCCATTCGACAGCGCAGAATGGCTACTAGCTCATAGAGAATTTAGAGCTGAGTATGATAGAGAAGAATACAAATTAGCCCGAGCTAAGGCACTACAAAATGCTTATCCAAACGAAATTGAAATCCTAAGATTGATAAATGCCATTGAGTTGACAGCATCAAGTATGGAGGAAAAAATAAACACACTTAAAGAGCTAGGAGAACAGCAATCTATTACTGATAAAGAAGCTAAGTTAGCACAACTCCTGCCAGAAGAAATTAACAGAAGCAAAAATAATATTCGGCACTATGAGAGTAGGCTAGGAAAGGTTATTGCCAGTGCGATCATTCAAGGGGATGATCTTTCTTTAGAGATTAAGAAAATACAAGATGTGCGACAAAACACTTCAAAGAAATTGAATCACCTCTTTGAGCTTCCAAGACCAGATCAGGATAATGCTAAACAAGACTTGAAAGGAAGAATGTTGATAGCACTGGATGAATTACGTTCAGAATGGTTTCCAAATCAGTTTTTCAACAGATGGATGATTAGTAAATCCGCTTTACGAAAAAAAGTTTTCAGTATTGATCCTTCGTCCCATGACACAAAAAGATTTCAGAGAGCTTTAAAAGAACTAGGACTTTCAAAACTGCCTGAAGCTAAAAGGGGGCGTAAAAAGAAATGAAAATCTGCCTCTAAATAAAATCATTAAATACTGCCATCTTGTTTTTGATATGAAAAAACAAGTAATTAATAAAAAGCAGACAGCATCTGTAAGCAGCAATTCAGATGACCCTATATTAGTTGGACAGGATAAATGCAGAGAACTCATTTTCCCCTGCCCAGAAGATAGACCTTGCCATAGAACATTTACACAATGGAGAATAGACGGCTTCTTTCCCTCTGTTAAAATCGGGCGGCGTATATACCTCGACCCTCTTGTAGTTCGTAAGGCTCTAACTAAACGCTTCACCATTCAGCCAGTTGACTAAAAAGAAAAACGCCCCAGAAAGGGACGCATTCTTAATTCGATACTGACCTAAGACTAAGTCTTTTTCTGGATTTTACCAATTTATAATTCAGAGAAAAATATGACACCAATCACAAGAACTATTAAACAAGCTCTCGCTCAAGCTAAAGCAAGCAATCATCCATCGGACCAAGCCCTAATCGATTTTGACAAAGCTGGAGGGACATCAGGAAAAACGCATAGTAATCTATTCAAAAGTGCTAGATCATTACACTATCACGGTGTAGCTGAAAGCGATGCTTCATCATGGCTATGGAGCAAATATCAAGACCTCTATCCAAATAAATCGCACCAAGTAGAGTTGGCAATAAGCAAGTCCTATGGTTCACCTCTCAATATCGTCACCAGCAGAGACGGGGAAAGGCTAACCATTAAGACTAGGACATCTGATAAAGATAAGATCACGCATGAAACTATACTTAAAAACATAGATAAAGTTATTGGTTACAATATACAAATCCCTAAAGATATAACGAGTATCGACTATCTTCCAGATGATATTCTTAGACCCTTATATGGTCAAAAGGCTTTGATCTGCATAGCAAAATCAGTGTATGATTTTTCTACTAAAACGTTAGAAGAACACCAAAATAGTGTTAATAACGCTCAGTTCGTAGTTGCTAACCCTATGTGTAAAAGACTGGGAAAAACTCAAGATGGCACTGTCTCAGCACGCTGTAAGGACAACGCTTGCACTAAACCAAAAGTGCTAGTATTCGAGTGCGATATTATTCCTAGTTTTCGTAAACAAGCTAAGATCATCTTCTTTTTAGCTCAGATCTTTCCTCTTGTTGTTGCGCACTCATCGGGAAACAAATCACTACACGCATGGTTTAAAGCCCCCACGACTACTAAAGAGATAGCTAGAGCAAAAGAGTTGTTTGTAGCTCTTGGAGCAGATCCAGCCGCATTGAGAGAGTCACAACTTGTGAGGATGCCAAACGCATATCGAGACAACGGCGAACGTCAAAGAATGATCTTTTATGCGTCCCATCACATAAATGAAAAAGTGGATTATGATTTATTCAGTGAGTCTTATGACGAATTTGTAAGCCAGAAAGGAGAGTCTAATAATGTCTAAACTAAGCAAGAAAGATGAAAAATTGTTAGCCTGTCTTCCATCAGATGCGAGAGATTTTGTCATCGGAATAAATCAAGCAACTCACAGCCCTATAGCACTTATTCTAACTTGTATGCTTACGACAAACTCAGCTTCTCTTGGAGGGGGTTCTAGGGTTATTCATGACGGCTGGGAAGTCTGCCCCAATCTGTATGGCATGGCAGTTGCCCCCAGTGGTGTAGGTAAGAGTTCAGGCGTAAAGCCTATCATAGAACCATTAGAAAACATTCAAAATGCTTATAGAAAAATCTGGGGAGAATGGCGGTTGAGAAAACTAAGCGAACTGGAGATAGTTTCAATACAACTAAATAAAATTAATGCTCAGATAAAAAAATCCACACAAGACATAGATGAAGAATTACGAACAGAACATGCACGCTTAACAGCGGAAAGAGAAAGGCTTGAAGAAATTACTTCTCCACAATCAAAACCGCTTCTAACTGTTAATGATTTCACTGAGGAAGCATTATCTGTCTATACCTCAAAACAGCCTTTTCATTCTCTATACTTAGTCACAGCGGAGGGAAGAAATGTGATGAAAATAATAAATGGACGATATGGAGGTAACGGTTCAACGTCCGAAACCTTTTTGATTATGGCATATTCTGGCGACCCCCTATCCGTGACTCGTTTAAGCCGTGATGAACTCATAATAAAAGCACATCTTTCTATGTTTGTCGCTGTTCAAGAGGATGTATTTGAAGACAGCCTAAGAAGTCCTATTTTTACTCAAAGTGGCTTTTTCCCTAGGTGCTTGATAACTCGCCATGCTGAAAGAATCAAAGTTCACCCCAGAAGAGTCTCTATCAATCCAGAACTTAGTTTCTGGTGGCAGGATCATCTACAGCAAAACTATGATTATTTCAGAGAGGAAGAAACCCCTAAGCAATTTGCTTTCTCAAGTTTAGCTTCTAAAATGTTGAGAGAGGAAGAAGAGTTTCAAGTCAATGCTGTGCAAACAAAGTCAACTATTCATGACTCCTATGTAGCTAGGTATTTAGAAAATCTTATAAAAGTGGCTGTAAACCTTCACTCTCTGCACCTTGGAATTAAGGCGATAGATAGCCCTGTAACCCCTAAGGCAATTTCAAAAGCTATCACCTTGATGAGGTTCTATAGGGATGAGCAACTATCAATCCTTCACGACTCTGAGCAGAAAGCAGATGAAGCTCTTAAAACACGCTTTGTTGACCTCCTAGCTGAGACAGAAAACGCTTCTTTAACTTTAAGAGAACTCAAGAGACGCAACCATCTATCAGCCCAAGAGTGCGAACGCATGACTGAGAAATATCCTGAAACTTTTAGTATCGAGAAAATACTTTCAGGAGAAAAAGGAGGAAGACCCTCAGTAATTATGCACCTTATCTAATGAAGTAATGCAGGTTTTGCAGGTTAGATATGACTAGCTGTTTTGAAAAAGTTAAAATTCAAATCTTATAGCCAGTCGTGTCACTTTCTGCAAAACCTGCGAAACCCCTTATCTATCAGCAAATGAATAGACAGAATGTCACCTTACATCTACCAACTTTTACTTAGTATCTGAACTAGGGTTCGTTAGGGTAAGTTAGGGTAAGTTAGAAGTATTTACGAACTCCGTAAAAAATCAAATTCCTAGCTTGGCTTCTAGCAAGTTTGTAACCGCACTTAGATCATACCTAGGTGCGAGTTATACTGGAATTGTGCGATCTATACAGCTTTTACAAATCACTATGAAATCATATTTCTGTCTAAGCGTGTATAAATCTATCTATTCAGTAACATCTGGGGATTTTCCTTTGAAGCCCACCCCTCCCCCTAGTCATCTAGCCTCTGGGGGTTCCCTAGTGGCACAATCATTTGAATGGAAGAAGTAACAAGCCATGTAATAGAGCTAGAACCAAGCCATATATAAGACCAAATACTGACCCTATACCCCCTATCATAATTATCACCCACCTATCCTCTTGTATTTCCTTTAGCTCCTTACTGAAACAAATATATCCTATGATAGACATTAATGCAGGCATAGCCAGTATCGCAGTTCTGGGATAGCTAGACGCTTCTAGTTGATCCACATACTGCCATGAGTTGTAGCAAACCCATGACGTAACAATAAACCAAGCAACTTTTCCGTGATTATTCTTAATAGACATCACTTTGCACTAGAGCCGAAAATAATATTAAACAGACGCACAAATGGAGAAAGTAATAGCCCGACAAACCCACAGGCTATAATTCCAAGAAATATACATGGAACGGTTAGTATCACTTTCAACCACCAGCTAAAGTCTGACCACCACAGAAAATACTGGCAAACAATATGAGTAATAGGAATCACTATATACCTAGTTGATTCTGAGAATCGTAACCACTCATCATCTTTTTCAAATTGTTTATCTAATTCTGTTTTCATAAATAAAAAAGCCACCAATCAGAAAGAAAGGTGGCTGGGGTGTTGATAAGTCGCACATAGACGACCGCAACGACTTTTAGTTAGTCGAGACGAACCTATTGTATAGTCGCTGCCACCCCAACCGTTTAGTCGAGGAAGCAGCATATTTTGCGGAATATGCCTTCCGCTATGTGTGAGGTTATCAAGCCCCAGCCATTACCTTTCGAGTGATGGCTTGTGGATTCAGTATCATGATACAAACAGACAAACAATGTAATTCAGATCATCAATTTATTTAGGGGGGCGACAAAGGGGGCAACAAAACTCTCATTTCAGTGCATTTTGTTGCATATTGCTGCATTTCAAAAACCAACACACAGACAAAAAGAAACACCGTAACTCGTTAAAGTTACGGTGTTTAAATTGGTTACGGGAGTAGGATTTGAACCTACGACCTTCAGGTTATGAGCCTGACGAGCTACCTGGCTGCTCCATCCCGCGATTTAAAATTTTTAAGCCCTCAAGTTTGAGTTGCTGGCTCGGGCGGCAAGCTAGACTAGGTTAACTAAAACTTCAAGAACTTTCTATTCATTATTCTAATTATTTTCATCCCCTTTCATAATGTCGTAAAGTTTGTCCGCTAACTCTTCGGTGAGTTCTTCTAGTTGCCCACTTAGCTCAACATCAAACCATACCCTGAGTGTGGCATTATCAACGGGGTAAACGTCTAAAACTCTGATATTGTTCTCAAAGACATCAGGAATAAGACCTAACTTTACTTGTCCAGAAAAAGCTCTAACGGTTTCTAGGGTTTCGTTACTGGACTGACTTTTATCAGGATTCAGGTCACTTTCATTCAGCTCTAGACTAGATGCATCGATGTCAGCTTCTTTGCTCTTTGCTGTTCTGATCGCGTATTCAAATTGCCCTTTCATTAAAATCAGATCATTCAAGCCGCACCTCACGTCTTTAAGTGTCACTTGAGTGTCTTTCCCTTGGCTTTCAACAATCACTTGTCCCTTGTGTGCACGCAACAGAGAGTAACTATTTCTGGGATCTTTCATCTGCATGAGCTTGAGTAGCTGGAAGTTGTCTCCTCTGACAATAATAACACTATCATCCTTACTAGCATTTGGTTGAATAGGAGCGTCCTCAGTTCCTATTACTTTAGCACTTCCTGATAGGTTGATTGTGGTTGTGACTTTGATACCCTCCGCGGAATTAAGTTTTCCGTTTAACTCACCTTTGCCAATAATGTTTCCATCTAACCAACTTTCATAACTTCTACCAATAAGGTCTAGCACCTCAACATTTTCAAAACTATAGTTGCCAGTTAGTTCAGGCTGAGCTTTTATTTGGATAGATGCACTGAATGATAGACTTCCTACTCCCAAGCTAAGTGAAGCAGATTCTATGTTCACTTCGCCTGATTTTTTACAAATTACCTTCATCGAGTTAATCCCTGCATCACGCAGCCAACCATGTGAGAAGGTTCCGTCAGTGACATTTATTTCCCATGAATCTACCCCTTTAACGATATCTAATCGAGCTCCTTTAATCGACCCGGATGAGGTCTCAGAGTGGCCCCAGAGAAGCGTAGCATCAAATATCTGGATAGCATCAATGTCGAGAGATTCATATTGTGTGAATAGTGTAGAATAAGCTGCTTTCGCCAAGTCATCAGTGTCAGCTCCAGTTTTTAGCTTGAGTTCCATCTTCTGAATTTTCATTTCTTTCGCACTCCAACCTGAGAAGTAATTGTCTCCTAGATCTAGCGGGGACAGGTTAACTCCTTGAAACGTTGCCGTTTTCTTCCGTTCGATCATGGATCTCCTGCCAACAACTGACACATCTTCTTCTATCACATGCCAGTCTTCGAAAAATGTGTGGTCTGATTCACCCAAGGCAACGTTTGAGATGAGCATTTCACCTGAGAGTAATTTTCCTTTATCTCTCGTTATGTTTTTAATTTCAACTTCGCCAGCGTGCATTCCTTTTTGGACTTGCTCTATTACACTGTCCCTGAAGGATGCTGAGTTAGGTTGATTAGTCAGATAGAACCAGAAGCATACTAAACCAAGAACAGCCAGTATGATCAGTCTAAAAACGAGTCCACAGATCTTAGGAAACATAGATCCTGCACCTGTGTTGTGACTAAACTGGAACATCAAGCCTTGCTTGGATATCCATTGCTCCGCTCTTTCATTAAATGATGCTTCTAATGTTTCTAATTCTGGATCCATAGTTTTCTCTTATTCCTCTTACTGTACATTAATTGCGAGCTACCTTGGCAGCTCGCATTAGTTATTCATATTTTTGGTATTTTGACCAGCTAAACTAGCAGCCACATCCACCACCACATCAGCCACCTCCGCTGTTAGCAGCCTCGATGTCGTCCGCTGTAGGGACGCGTCCTAACTCCAGTGTCAAACTTACCATTTTACCAACGGTATTTTGGATTTGCTGAAGTTCCTTTTGGGCTGACATAAAGTCAGTCACTACCGTATTTTTGAGTAGTTGCTCACGAGACTGTTCAAATTCAGTAATCTCTGCATCGCTAAGCTCAACGCCAGAACGCTGCTTTTGGTTGAGTGCATCACCACTTTCGTGAACGGACTGGTATTGCAGTCTTGCCTCGTCATTATTGAGAAATGTTTCTACTTGAGATTGTAGTTTTACAAATGATTCCTGCTCAACAATAGCAGCACATAGCTCCTTTGTTTTAGCGGTTACTGCTGATTCTTCTAAGATCATGCTCATGTGTTTGTCTTACGCTTGGAAATGTAAGATTGCAACTAGAATAACTCGAAACATCATTTACTTTTTATGAAGTTTCCTGTTCGTCGAGTTGTTGCTTTATTTTTCTCACATCCTTGATGAGCTGAGGCAGCTTTGAGAGTGAGCCTTGCTTTCTCGTTTCCTCGCGCATGGGCCTGGCTGGAAATCCTGAATAAACAGTTCCGCCATCGAGTGATTTGGTGGCTCCGGCTCTACCTGCTAGTACTGCCTGGTCGCCAATTTTAATATGCCCACCCACGCCTGCTTGCGCGGCTACTGTGACGTAGTTTCCTAGCTTGGAGCTTCCTGCTAACCCGCTCTGGGAGACGATTAGACAGTGCTTCTCCGTCTGCACATTGTGTGCTATTTGGACTAAATTATCGACCTTTGTGCCTTCACCAATGATGGTTTTTCCGAATCTTGCGCGATCGATGGCAGTATTTGCACCTATCTCTACATCGTCTTCGAGCACCACGATTCCCACTTGATCCACCTTAGTGTGCTTACCATCTACTAGCTCGTAGCCATAGCCATCTGAGCCAATGACACATCCAGGTTGGAGGATGACTCGGTCGCCTATCTGACTATGTTCACGCACAGTCACATTGGGATAAAACAAACAATTCTCTCCTACTTTAGAGCCCTCACAGATCACTACGCCTGAACTTATTTCAGTGCCATCACCGATACTGCACCCAGCTTCTATCACTACGCCAGGTTTGATAGAAACTTTATCAAGATTAATCACCACGTCATCTGCAATATGTGCGCTAGGGTGAACTCCTAGGCTCACTGTGCGTTGCTTAGTAGCCAGCACTTTCACCACTGCTGCGAAGGCATAGGATGGATTCTCCACTTCTAGTAAAATAGTATTCTCAGGCTGCTGAGGTAAATTTCCAGGAACTAAAACTACGCCCGCTTGAGTGACCAGAAAGTCTTGAAAGTATTTCTCATTTCCTAAAAACGAGATTTCTTCACTACTTGCTTCATCCAGTGAAGATACACCAGACACTGTATGACTCAGTTCCCCTTGCACGAGCTTGGCACCGGTGAGTTCGATTATTTCTTGTATTGTTAGTTGCACATTAGTGGTCTGCCTTATTTTCGCTAGATTGTCACTTCTGTATCTGTTCTTTTTTCTGTAACCGCCAGCCTTTTACCTGCTAAGTTTGGGAAATATACTCAACTAAAATCATTTATGAAAAAGCAATTACTTAACTACTTCGCCGCTCCAATAGTGGCATCCCTTACTACTACTCTGCTCAGCAGCTCTGTGCTGGCTGACACCGTTGCTATCTACGATCTGGAGGGAACCATCTCTGAGGGCGGACAGCAATCTGTGAGCATCTTAGATCTAGGAAGCGCGGGAAAAAACTACACCCATTTCGACATTGTAGAGAGTCTCAATGCTGCCATCACTGATGATGATGTGAAAGCTGTGGTTCTAGACGTGGACTCAGCTGGCATGTCTCTCGCCCAGGTCCAAGAACTTAGAAGGCTGCTGCTGAAGGTACGTGAGGCGGATAAAGATGTGTGGATCTACACCCAGGCGCTCAGTATCCAGACAGCATTACTAGGAAGTGCTGCGAACCATATGACGCTGCTCCCCGAGGGAAATGTAATGCTCACTGGTCTTTACAGTGAGAACATGTATTTCAAAAACATGCTCGATAAAGTTGGGGTGAAAGTAGAGGTCGTCCATATCGGTGATTTCAAAAGTGCTGGAGAAACATTTTACCGAAATGAGCCAAGTGAGTATGCTCAAAAGCAATCTGACATTCTCATGGACTCGATGTATGAACAGATCATCGCTCAGATTGCTAAAGGCAGAAACCTCACACCACAGCAGGTAAAAGCGATCATGGATAAAGGACTCATCACGCCTGAGCAAGCATTAGAAGCCAAACTTATTGATCATTTAGAATACCGCACTGACTTCATAGAAATAGTGCGTAAGAAATACGGAGAAGAAACCGACTACAATAAAGCCTACCGTTTGCCCAACTTAGATGGACCAGAGATCAATGGGCTTATGGACGTTTTCAAACTTATGAAAAGTCAAAAAAATAAGAAGTATGAATCAGATTACGTGGCTGTGATCTCCTTGGAAGGATCTATCGATGACGGATCTATCGCACCTGTAAGAACAGCTATCCTCAAGGCTAAGCGTGATGAAAAATGCAAGGCTCTCGTGCTCCGCGTAAACTCCCCTGGCGGCTCAGCACTCTCTAGTGATGTGCTCTGGGAAGCGACTGATGAGTTCAAGGAAACAGGTAGACCATTCGTAGTTTCCATGGGTGGAGTTGCAGCCAGTGGCGGATATTATGTAGCTGCTGGTGCAGACCGCATTTACGCTGAAGAAGGCACCATTACTGGTTCTATCGGTGTGGTAGGCATGAAATTTAGCCTAGCAGGAGTGATGGACAAGCTGGGTATTTCGACCCATTCTAGCAAGCGAGGCAAGCACGCAGATATCATGAACACTTCTCGCAGCTATACAGCAGAAGAAGAGAATCTCATTCGCGCATCCATGCTGGACGTCTATGGAACCTTCAAGAAACGCATCACTGATGGACGCGGAGATAAGATCAAGGGCGACCTTGAGAAACTAGCTGGTGGTAGAGTGTATTCTGGAAAAGATGCGCTTGCCATAGGTCTTGTAGATGAGATAGGTGGGCTCAATGAAGCTATCAATAAGGCAGCTTCATTGGCTAAGCTAGAGGAGTTCGATGCCTATCTTCTGCCAGAGTCACGAAGTGCCATAGAGAGCCTATTTTCTAAGCCAGCCAAAGATAAAGGAAACCCAGAATTCATCTCCATGACAACACCTAAGAAGTCACTCGTCCCGAGTTTATTTGGTGCTCACTTTGCGGAATCATCAGCACTGAGCATCCTGGGACCTGAGAAGAAAAATCAGATCATCCGTTTCATTCAACAAGTCGATGCATTCAAAGACCAACGTATTCTACTCATCGCTCCTAGTTTTAATCTTCAGACGAAGTAAAAACTTACCTCTAAACCTCTAATATTCCCAATTAAAGCTAATCTCATCTAGTGTGAGGTTAGCTTTAATTTTTTACCCTATCAGTTCCTGAATAAATATTCATTTTCTCACCGCGCATGAAGCCAATCAAGGTAAGATCTCCCCTCTCAGCAAAATTTACTGCTAAGGATGTGGGAGCGGAAATAGCTGAGACGAGCGGGATACCTACCATCAGTGCTTTTTGCACTACTTCAAACGAAACTCTTCCAGATAGTTGAAGTGCAACTTCTGTTAGATCAACACCTTCTGTTAGAGCCTTACCTAGTACTTTATCTATCGCATTGTGACGCCCTACGTCTTCACGGATAATGAGTAATTCACCTTCACTATCAAACAGCCCCGCTGCGTGTAATCCGCCAGTCTGCTCGAAGACATCTTGAGATTTTTTTAATCTGTTAGGCAGTTCTGTTAGAGCTTCCTTGGTGATAAAAAACTTACCTCTAGCTTGATCAGATTTCTTTATTTGCAGGAAAACTTCATCGATACTCGTCTTTCCACATATCCCACAGCTACTTGCACTGTATAGATTCCGCTGGAGTCTAGCCAGATCCACCTGGACATCATCTTCCAGGAATACCAGCGCATGGTTCTGCTTCTGCTCCAGATCAATTCGTCTAACAGAAGCTACTGAATCAATGATCCCTTCCGTCACCAGAAAACCCGTCACAAGATCTGCATCATCACCAACCGTCCTCATCACTACGGCGATAGGCGCACCATCCACAGTGATCTGCAAAGGCTCCTCCACAGCCACCAGATCATCCATTTCACGCACATCATCACCTACTAGCTTAGTTATTTTTACTGATTCAGATTTCTTCATTCTTCTTCATCCCTGATCGGAGCATCACCTAGAACTTCTAGATTGTAGACACCAGTTTTGAGTTCGCCATCATCGAGTATTCTGGCTCTGAGCCCCCCCTTTCCTACTAAAAATTCTAGGGTTCCGTCTGCACAGGCTTCATCCATCCAGAAGCACGGTGAGCATTCGCACGAGCCTGTGAACTCTATCCCATCGAGTGTGAAGCGTTTTCCTATGAGGCTGTTTAAATCCACACCATCTATGATCACATTCCTGCGAAATTTACTAGGTTCCAGCTCTCCTTTCACCACTTCATCTCTGACTTTCTCATACACCGCGTGGTCAAAAAACGTGATCTGTCCTTTGTAGTTTTCCTCGTAATCAAAAAAGCGATCACCCTTGATCCCCTTTCCTGCCACTAGCTCCAAATTCTCTTTCTCATCGATCAGATGACCTAGCGAGGTCTTCCCGTAGCGACCGAAATAGTTATGCCCATCTGAAATATAGAGATGCTTTAGCGTGACTTGCATGAGTTGACGTTATACCAAGTCGGATTAGATTACAATCTGAATGGAATACTCGTCTTTAAATAGTTAAATTTAGCTATTCTTCTTTTTTAGTTTGCTGTGAAATCTCCCATTCAATAGACTCACATCAATTCTTAAATATCATACAACATTATGCCAAATCCATACACAGGAATCGGAAATCCATACACTCGCTCAGAAGTCAATCAACGCCTCCAAGACACTCTTGCAAACGGTGAACCCATTATTGTAGCTGGTGCCGGCACTGGTATTTCCGCTAAATTCATCGAAGAAGGTGGAGCGGATCTGATCATCATTTACGCCTCAGGAAGATTCCGCATGGCGGGTGCTGGTTCCATTGCCGGGATGATGGCTTATGGTGATGCGAATGCTATTTCCATGGATATTGGAGAATTTGAAGTGCTTCCAGTAGTAAAAGAAATTCCAGTGATCTGTGGAGTGCACGCGTCTGATCCACGTCGTAGAATGTGGCATTTCCTCAAGCAAGTAAAAGATATGGGATTCTCAGGAATCAATAATTTCCCCACTCACACGATCATTGATGGACAGTTCGGCCAGTCTCTGGAGGAAACTAATATGGGCGTGCAGAAAGAAATAGAATGTGTCGAGCTAGCCACTTCTAAGATGGATCTTTTCTCTATCACTTATGTAGCCACTCCAGACGAAGCTGCTTCCATGGCTAAGGCTGGCGCTGACGTAGTCATCGCTCACGTTGGCTGCACCATTGGTGGCTCCATCGGTGTGAGTGACGCTTCGATAGGGCTAGATCAAGCAGCACAGGCAACTCAGGCGATCTGTGAAGCCGTGCATTCTGTGAATAAAAACTGCCACGTCCTCTCACATGGAGGACCTATCCTCACACCATCAGATGCCGCATACATTAATGAGCATACAGACACTGTTGGCTTTGTAGGAGCATCCTCTATTGAGCGCATTGCAGTGGAGAAATCTATCCCAGACCTCACTAGAGAATTTAAATCTATCCCAGTAAAACGCATCAAGTAAATCCATGACTATCGCTGTTTTAGGAACACTAGATTCAAAAGGATACGAACATCAGTTCGTAGCAAACATCATCACTAAACTAGGTCATCAGCCACTGCTTATCGATCTAGGCAGTGGGGCTGAGCCTCAGGTCAAACCAGACATTTCAAGATACGAAGTAGCTAAGGCAGCTGAGCTAGATCTGCAACCTATTCTGGATAGGAAAGACCGCGGCGAGTGCGTCTCAGCCATTGCGAAAGCGGCTCCTATCTTATTAGAAAAACTAACCTCTGATGACACCATCCAAGGTGTCATTTCACTCGGAGGCGGAGGCGGGACAGCACTAGCAACATCTGCCATGAGAGCTCTGCCAGTTGGCTTCCCTAAGCTGATGGTCTCCACTCTAGCTAGTGGGAATACCGCACACTATCTCGGCACCAAGGACATCACCATGATGCCTTCTATCGTGGATGTGGCAGGACTAAATTCAATTTCCAAAACCATCTTCACTAGAGCCGCTCACGCGATCTGCGGGATGGTAGAAGCGGAGATAAACCAGTCAGATTCTAAGCCGCTGATCGTGGCTAGCATGTTCGGAAATACTACCGACTGCATCAACATAGCCAAAGAAGTGTTAGAGAACGAAGGCTACGAGGTGCTAGTATTTCACGCCACCGGCACTGGTGGAAAAACGATGGAATCACTCATCGAATCTGGCATAGTCAAAGGCGTGCTAGACATCACCACAACTGAGTGGGCAGATGAGCTAACAGGGGCAACTCTCTCCGCCGGACCTACCCGTATGGACGCCATGAGTAAGGCGGCAGTTCCCGCTGTTGTTTCGCCAGGCTGTCTCGATATGGCTAACTTTGGCGAGCGAGATTCCGTGCCAGAAAAGTATGCCGGCAGGATTTTTTACATTCACAATCCACAAGTCACCCTCATGCGCACCAATGCGGAAGAGTGTGCTGAGCTAGGAAAAATCATCGCAGAAAAAGCCAACGCAAACCCAGCTCCCACAGCCATTCTCAATCCACTCAAAACCGTGAGCGTCATCTCAGCTGAAGGTCAGCCATTCTATGATGCTGATGCAGACACAGCTCTCTTCGGAGCCATTCACGAACATTCAAAAGTAGAAGTCATCGACTATGATGAAAAAATCAACAGTCCCATATTCGCCAAAGCTGCAGCACACAAACTTCTAGAACTCATCAAGCAGAACAAAAAATAATCAATCTACAATCTAAATTATAAAATCAACATGACTAGACACTTCGGAGTATTCAAATTCAATCCAGACGTAAGCAACACAAAGATAGCAGAATGCTTCACTGCCTTAGAAGGCATGGTAGGCAAAATCCCAGGACTACTCACCTGCGAGCACGGACCCTATAAATCTGCCGAGGGTCTCAATGAAGACTTTACCCATGGTTTTATCATGACCTTCGACACACCAGAATCACGTGACGCCTATCTCCCCCATCCTATCCACGAGCAAGTGAAAGACATCGTAGTCCCTTGTCTTGAGCGAGTCGTCGTATTTGACTTTGACGTTGACCTCGATGTTTAGACGTATTTCCACCTCCTGAAATAGCCACTCTAAATGCTTGTGTGAACGAGCATCTGAGTTGATCATAGATATTAGCTATGTCAGCCATACCAGAACATTTGAGAAAATTTCTCATTCCACTCATCTTACTCATTGTAGGAGTGGTTGCTGGTTTCGTATTACTTCCTTATGAGCAATCTGTAGTCGCTGAGCAGCTCATCGGCTACCCTGACTCTCACCGGGAAGCTCATGGACTCCGCGTCTGGATGCTTGGCATACTCTGCGCTCTACCATTTCTCTGCAGCATCGTATACTACTGCATGGATAGGCTAGACCGCTACACCCTGCGGATTTTCTTTAATGCCTTCCTGATATGCTTCGGAGCACTATTCATCATCATGTTTCTGGAAGACTTCCAGGACAACCTCTCAGATTTCCAGCAATCAGACCAAATGGGCAGCATCATGCTGAGGCATTACTTTATCAAAATGCCCGCATTGATTGTCTTTATCCTCCCATACTCGCTCATGCTCTCACTCCTCTGGGCTCTTGGAAAAATGTCAAAAAGCCAAGAACTCGTCTCCATCATCCAGACTGGTCGGGGCGTCTTTCGCTTCACTCGTCCGTTAGTTTTTGTAGGAATAGTCTGCACCGTTATCTGTCTCATCTTTAACTACCACTGGGCTCCCCATGCAGAGAGCCAAGAAAAGATGATCCTCAATGAAGCCACTGGCACGACAACTCACGCCGCTGAGTCTGTAGCATTTCAGAATAAAAGTGATACCCGTCACTGGCTAGTCGGTTCATTCCCGTTCGATCACACAAAAGGTGAACCATTGAAATCTATAGAAATCACAACGCTGGATACTGAGAATAAAGCCACCCAGAAAATACTCGCAGAGCAGGCGACTTGGTCGCTTGACAAACGCCAATGGACACTCATCAAACCTATCATTTTTGACCTCAAAAGCCGCACCCCAAATGAGCCAATCAAGGTCACAACCAATCAACAGGAAATGGTCACCAACTGGAAAGAAACTCCCTGGCAGATTATTAATCCCGGACTCAAAGCTCCCTACCTAGGCATCCCAGGACTCAAAAGCTGGCTCACCAATCATCATGACAACCCACTCTCAGACAAACGCGCTTATCAGACCCATCTCTACTACAGAATCGCCCAGCCATTCATCTGCCTTATCATTATTTTATTAGCGGCCCCGCTAGGAATAGTGCTCAACAGGCGTGGAGTAGGTGGCGGTGTGGCAGTAGCTATTTTCCTCTGTGCGGGCATGATTTTCTGCTCTACAGTCTTCCCCACACTTGGTGAATCAGGTCACCTTCCACCATTCCTAGCCGCATGGGCTACTAATTTGCTATTCGGATTCATCGCACTGATTCTTTTCTACCGCCGCATCACTGGACAGCCAATTTACCAGACCATCAAAAACCTGATACCCAACGGTCAATAACCAATTCACAACCCTCGCCTTTACACTTTAATCTTTATCCTTTATCCATCAATACTATGGCATTACCCGAAGCTTGGTCCATTAAAACGCGCGCTCATCAGTGCGCTCTAACAGAAACTAAATTTGAAGATCAGCAGGAATTCTATACTGCTATCTTTCCAGACCCAGAGTCCAGCGGATATCTGCGCATGGACTTTTCCATAGAAGCATGGGAAGATCGCCCTGAGGAGCTAATGAAGCCTTTTTCCTTCTGGAAAAATACCTACGAAGTTGCCTTACATG
Source organism: uncultured Verrucomicrobiales bacterium (assembly GCA_937128235.1). Classification (GTDB taxonomy): domain Bacteria; phylum Verrucomicrobiota; class Verrucomicrobiia; order Verrucomicrobiales; family Akkermansiaceae; genus Rubritalea. The sequence goes on along the minus strand of CAKZMG010000293.1, from coordinate 5,346 downwards.
AAGAAAAGCAAGAAGTCGTCACCAAGGAATCTGCTGAAGAACTACTTAGTAGGCTAATCGAAGAAGACCAAGAGCACACAGAGAATGCCCGCTACATTCTTGCGGTCATGCTAGAGAGGAAAAAACTCCTTAAGGAAACTGACAAGCAACAGACCCCAAACGGAATTTTACGCATCTACGAGCACAAAAAAAACGGAGAAATCTACATCGTCCTCGACCCTAACATCCCACTTGACCAGGTAGAACAGGTCCAGAAAGAAGTCTCTGAACTACTCGATGGAGACAAGAAAGAAGAAGAAGAAGAAGAAGAAGAAGAAGAAGAAGCACCTGAAAAAGATAACAACAGTGAAAAGACTGATGACACAGACACACCAGCAGAAATAGAATCTCCCGAAAAAACTGAAGAGGATAACGCCACTGATTCAAACTCTGAAACTGAATAAAAAATCAAGACAACGTCTGATCCAACTAATACTTCCTCCACAGCCTCCTACTCAACAGCACCAGCACAGCAATAAATTCTAGTCTGCCGAGAATCATCAGCATCGATAAAACGCCAAGTGATGGCGAAGAAAGAATAGAGAAGTTCTGAGTAGGTCCTAACTCTGAGAATGCAGGCCCTATATTGCAGATCGATGACAGCACAGCCGAGGCACAAGTTATCGCATCCAATTCTGGCTCCAATAAGGAAATCACCATTGATCCTGTGAGGAAGAAAAACACGGCAACAGAAGTCACCACATAAACGGAACGGATCACCTGATCATCCACAGACTTCCCATTCATTTGTAATTTCAACACCACGTTCGGACGGAAACCACGGATAATTTCATTCTTCATAGACCGTATCCAGAGCAACACACGGCTCACTTTCAGTCCACCCGCTGTAGATCCTGAGCAACCACCTACCACCATCAGCAGCATGATGATCTGCTTACTTATCACTGGCCATGTCTCATAATCTCCCACTACAAATCCCGTGGTAGTGATGATCGTAATCACATTAAAAATCACATCCACCACGCATGATGCACAATCAGTCACAGAGTTCGCCAGCAAAATAATCGTAATCGCAACACAGATAACGATGAGATACCAACGCGTTTCTTCATGACGCTTCAGAACATTGATGTCCTTTCTTTTCAAAAGCGCCATATAAAGCGGGAAACTAATACCACAGAATAACATCGATAGAGACAACCAGATCTTCACCCCATCCGAAAAACTCGTGATACTATCATTTTCTGTACCAAACCCACCTGTAGATGCTGCTGTGAGACCATGATTGATCGCCTGGAACAATGTCATATCCATGATCCACAGACCAATAATACTAATCACTGTGAGACCTATATAAATCATCCACAGATTCCGCATCGCAGACCTCAGATCACTACTAGAGAGGTCAGCACCATGGATCGATGATTCAAAACTGAGCAAAGTTTTGCCGCGTGATTCACCAGAAAAAATAAGCAAAAACGCACCAAGTATCCCCATTCCTCCGAGCCACTGCGTCACAGATCGCCACAGCAACGTAGTCTCCGAGAGTGCCTCCACCGATGGAAAAATACTCGACCCCGTAGTAGTAAATCCAGAGCAAGCCTCAAACACAGCCTGTGCCCACGTGACCTCGCGAATGCATAAATAATGCGGCAACGCTGCGAAAAATGAACAAAGAATCCAACCTAGCCCAACGACCGCGATCGCTTCTCTACGGAAAATTTTCTTATCCTTCCCACCCCTGAGACGAAATTTCCCGAAACCATACGCCAGAGCACCAGTAAGCATAGTGATCCCCACAGAGAGCCACCAGCCATGATAACTAATCGCCATCCCCTCTCTATGAGCAGGCGTCAACCAGCCTAACAGCATACAGCTCATCATGCTCAATCCAACGAGCATCACCAGCGTGCCAAGCGACTTAACAATAATACTGAAATTCATAAATACATCCCCACCTCTACCTGCTACTGGCTGGGGTGCGCGAGGCTAGCGAGTTTCACAAAATTTACAACCACCAAGTCACTGAGTAGAAAGCAGAGCATCTAGCTAGAGATAGCTATGCCTGCGGCGCTATACAGAATTAACAAAATTTAGCAGAATTTTCAGAATTTTTCCCCGATGGAATGAGCCTATGAAATGAGCCTATTCAGATATGGCGTCGGAATACGGTGATAAGCAGCATATTCATGTGCTCGTTTATAGAGTAATTCTGTCCATTCTGAAAAATTTTTGTTAATTCTGTATAAAAGCTCCCTGCTGTAGACTCCCTAGAGCAAAAAAGTCTAGTCTTGCATATCTTGTATTGCGGATTATGGATGCGTCATGGAAAACGCACTCGCACTCTTCATCATTATTTCTCTCTTCGCGCTCTGGAAGTTGGACTTCATTGCTACTCTTCTGAATCTCAAAGCTCTCGACCCTAAATTGCCAGCAGAATTTGCAGACGTCTTTGATGCGGATAAATACGCAAAATCTCAGAACTACACACGCGTGACCGAGAAGTTCGGCATCATCGAGAGCATCTTTTCCCTCATGCTCATGCTCGGCTTCTGGCTCACTGGTGGCTTCGGATGGCTAGATAACTATGTGCGCGGATTTGGTCACGGCGAAATCGTCACCGGCCTCATCTTCATGGGCATCCTCTTCGCCGCTCAGGTCATCATCATGATCCCCTTCCAGCTATACGATACCTTTGTGATCGAAGAAAAATTCGGCTTCAATAAGACCACCGTGAAAACCTTCATCATCGATCAGATCAAGGGACTCATCCTCATGGCTCTCATCGGAGGTCCTATCCTCGCTCTGATTCTATGGATATTTGATACCGTACCCATGGCATGGCTCTGGGCCTGGGCTGCATTCACCGTCATCCAGCTACTTCTCACCTACATCGCACCATCCGTCTTCCTCCCCCTCTTCAATAAATTTGAACCCATGCCCGAAGGCAAACTCAAGGACGCCATCAATGACATGGCGAAAAAATGCGACTTCCCACTCACCGAACTCTTCATCATGGACGGCTCAAAACGCTCCACCAAGTCGAACGCATTCTTCACCGGCTTCGGAAAAAATAAGAAAATTGCCCTTTTCGATACCCTCGTAGAAAACCACACCACCGAGGGACTAGTCGGCATCCTAGCTCACGAGATTGGGCATTTTAAATGCAAGCACATCATCAAGCGCATGATCACTGGCATCATCCAGTCACTTGTCGTATTCTACCTGATCGGACTCCTCACCGATAAAAACGGAGAAGTCGCCAAGCTCCTGTTCGATGCCTTCCACATGGATCAAATATCCGTCTATGCTGGGCTCGTATTCTTCGGACTACTCTTCGCGCCAGTGAAAAAGCTACTCAGCATATACAGCAACTACGGCAGCCGCAAAGACGAATTTGAAGCAGACGCTTACGCAGCAAATGCCCAAGGCACACCAGATCACTTGATGCAATCACTCAAGAAACTCTCAGCAGACAACCTCGTCAACCTAACCCCCCATCCACTCCCCGTCTTCCTAGACTACTCCCACCCACCGATGTTAGAAAGACTCGAAGCACTCAAGAAACTCCGTTAAATCACCCCTACTTTTCAGATTGACCCACCTCCCCATAACCAATAAAATAGTTTCAATCGAAACTTACAAACACATCACCTCACCATCGTCTATGAAGCTCCGTAACCCAGATCAAAAAAACACCAACGCAAACTCCCCTTGCACGTTACAAACCCACTACGATCCACCCCTGAAAACTTACCTCTACAGCATCCCACATTCACACCAAAACCACTACGACTCACCTACACCTACGCCACCACACCCCCGCGTAACCTATACACGCCAAGGAACAAAACCCCCATCACCTACAACACCCACAAAAAACAATCACCTACAACACCCAACCAAAAACTTACCCCTAGCCAAGCAGACAAGGCAAAATACCCCCTCAAAGAACACCTACGCCACTTATCGGGTCTCATATTGGCCATCCAGAGACCCCATTGAGGAAGCTGGTGGGATTAATCTCTATGGGTTTGTGGGAAATGAGCCTATTGCTAGATGGGATAGGTTAGGTTTAAGGTTAACTATTACTTGGGATGGCAGGATTGTGCCGCCTTGGGGTTGGAAAATTATAGGTAAAGAGTTAAAAACTGAAACATCATATAGAATAGATTACATTAGCGATAATAGGTCACTTGATGTAAGATATAAGAAAATTAATTATTGCTGTTATGAGATGAGATACATATCTATTAAATACACTAAAATATTAAGAGATTATTTCGAACTTTCATTAGATAATAGTCTTCTGATTCAATATAAATTAAATAGAATTCTTAGAAATAAGGAAATGGCAAAAAAATTCTCAGATAATGCACAAAACTGGTCTAACTTTGCAGATCCTTTGTCTGTAGGTGGAGCAAGCACTTTGCCTATGGGTAGTAAAGCTAAGGGTCCAGGAGGAATCATGGGCGTCACCTCTATTGCGGGAATGATCAATAGTCGTATATCTAAAAGCATGGCAGACCATTATGCGAGCCAGTCTAGCAGGATGCCAGAATATTTTAGAGTTCCAAATTATGAAACAGGTACAGCTGTGTCTGACTATTTTAACGAGAGAGAGAGTTATGAGGTTATGGAAATTCCAGTATCAATAGAAAGAGTAGATTTAGAAAAATGCAAAGACGGATATTAAATAGCTGGTCTTACATTTTCATGATTTTTATGCTACCAAATATAATTATCATTCTATTGAAAGTAGAAACCTTTTATCCAATATCATTTTATAGGCCAATTTGGATACAATTATCTATATTAATTTTTATTCTAGTGATTAAAGTTTGTTGGAAAAAATAACAAGAAAAAGCGAAAGAGATCCGTAAACCTTGAAAGGGTCGGTCCTATAATTTAGAATAATCGTAGATGCTATATGGCAGAAGAGGAGAGGCGTTTTAGGAATTCAAAAATCACAGGCAAACCCTTCCAAATGCACCCCCGCACTCCGCACCCCAGCGGCCTGATCACGCTACCTGCTTTCAGAAACTCCGAAAGAGTCCTATAATTTAGAATAAAAACATCAATAAGTTCAATATCAGCTACTTACGACTACATCGTTTTTGTTGTTTTGATAAACATATCCATACTTTTCGACAGTTCTAGGAAATTCAAAGATCACTCCCAACTCTGCTCCGCACCACACTCACACCCCAAAGGCCTGTCACGCTCCCTGCTTTCATGCCATCGCACAACGAGTGTAATACCACGCATCAATATATTAGTCAGACGATTAAAAGAGGAAACTAATCGACCTCGTCCCTGATGTTTGGTATAAAGGACTTATGAAAA
>CAKZMG010000292.1 GCA_937128235.1 uncultured Verrucomicrobiales bacterium | reverse complement strand
TTCAGCCCCCATTTTGAATCTTTTGGCACCCAGACTTGAGAGCCGCCTGAGTTGTCTATACGCATAGGGAAGTAGCAAAGTGGGAGATGCATTTCTTGCCCTTTGAGACCTTGTGCAGTGTCTTCTACACCGAGGAATTTATATTTTCCTGTGAAGTAATTCAGCTTACAGCTCGGCACCCATGTTCCTTCATTTTCACCAGTGGTGATTTCACCGTTTGGTCCCACACCCATGCCGCCTGGAGCACGGAGTCCTGTGGCTACTACTTCGCTGCTCTTACCGTCCTTTGAGATACGCAGGATGGTGCCATTGTGAGGAAGAATTTTATCAAAGCCTCGTCCACCACCTAGCACCGGTGCACCTTTTGAGATGTAATAGTTTCCTTCTTGGTCTGTTTGTAATCCGAAGGTAAATTCGTGGAAGTTCGAGGTCACGATGATGTCGTTGTTAAAGCATTCATACCAGTCAGCTTCTCCATCGTTATTCAGATCGTGAAGGCGTGTTATCTGATCGCGTCCATTCACATACACAACATCATCTACTATTTTTAAGCCAAGTGGCTCATAAAGTCCTGTGGCAAATCTCCGCCACTTGAGTTCCTTCCAGTCACCCTTGAGTCCTCTTACTATCCAGACATCGCCATTCCATGTGGAGACTGCCGCAGAGTCGCCATCAGAGAACATATCTAGCCCACCAGGCTTAATCTTAGCGTTCCATCTATTCTTTACGGGAAAAGTGATCGTATCCACCGCCCAAGTCGCTTCATCTGAGCCCGTTTTCCCTGCTACGATTTCAACTTCGGGATAGAGAGAAACTCCACCTTTAGTGAGCGATGAAAGTTCACGCGGCTCTGGAGTATTACTCGCGAGTGTTTCTAATACAGCAGCAGAATCCCTCTGTAAAGTGGTGCCATATCCTAGTGAGAAATGGGTCGCGTCTGAAGAAGCTGGGATTTTCAGTGTGAGTGAGCCATTCCCTGCATCAGAAAATCTCAGACCTTTGTCGCCTTTGAGATGAACACAGTAGGCTAGAGATTTTCTATGGAGATGAGCCAGATACTTCAGTGCCGGAGCCTTCTCTCCATAGATATCGATCTCTGAGAAAAACGTGTTCTGGTTGTTTCCCGTTCCTGATTTACAAATGAAGAGCAGCTTGTGAAATTTACCGATGTTTTTCCCTTTTGGAGCCAATATAGCCGCTCCATGCTTACCACCATTCCCTAGCTTCTTGGTCTGATAACTTGCGATGCGAACCCAGCCACCTTTAACGAGGTTCTTTATCTCCAATGAAGCATCTGCAGTATCTGTCGTAGCTCCATAGATTTCAACATTCTGTGGTGACCTATCACCTTTATGCCACGAGTAAAGATGAATACGGTTAATGTTTTTAAGCTCTGCAAGATTCATTTCTAATCGCCCCGCTTTTTTCTTATCATCTAAGAAGAAACTACGCGCCACGTCATCATCATTTTCTGCCGCTAGTCCATCATTGAGACGCACTGCCACCCCTTCTTCATCACCCCCTTTGAGGTGGGTTTGGGTGAAGTTAGGAAGAACTCTAAAGTAGGTTTTTTTATTCACCTTGCGATCCACTAAATCACGGTCCGATGGAGCACCCATTGAAAGTGTGCTCCACGCGCCTGCTGTGCGATCTGTCACTACGCTAACTTTACCTGGTATCTCCTGTGGTTTTTTCTCCTCAAGATTTGATTTCTGAATGAGAGTTGCAGTTTTCCCTGAATCACTGATGCTAATTTTAGCACCTTTATCATCCGATACTAGCATCACTCTTGTATTCTTAGATGGAGCCAAATCCAGCTGACGGAAAACTAGCGGAATACTATCATAGCTACCAGCAGTAGGAAGCTCCAACACTCTGGAACCAAGCACTGAATAGTCTAATATAGTTTGGCTTCCGTGACGAAAGTGACCGTTGAAACGAGCATGATCAGCAGCTAAATTACTGTATCCCTTGTGCTCGCGATTATCAGCAAATGAACCATCTTTATCTGCCCAGCCTGGCTGGAGCGATGTCTGCATGATCGGGGTTTTCGCATTATCCATGCGGTTAAGACCTCCATGCGAACCTGTCCAGGGAGTTCCTGACCAGAGTATCCCACCTTGAAAAGCTGAACTCATACGCAGAGTTTCCGTATCGAACAGTCCTTTGATAGACTCACCATGCGAGAGATCTAGCATCACCCCTTTGAGAGTCGCTACACGCTTTTTACCTTGGTAGTGATCCTCAAACATATTTGCCCACACTGGTCCGAGATCCATTTTCTCATACCATTTTGCTTTAGGCTTGTTCTGAGCATGGTACTTCGCCCAGTCTGCTCGCGTGATACCTATTTTATCTAGTATCTGAGCTAAGCTTAAATCTTCATCCCATTCTCTAACAGACACCTTACGGTAACTCACTCTAGATACAGGATCGTGATTTTGTAGCCCAATATGACCACGTTTATCACCGCGCCCGGCAGTGGTGGTGAAGACATTTACTAGCTCGCTATTGATGACAATGATGATTTTATTATTCCAAGTAGTGATTTGGTAATTGTTCCACTCACCGGGCTTTTTCAGCGAATTATGACTCGCTTTTTGAATATCATAGATAGCTCCCGTGCTTAGTTTATCAGTCTTGTCTCCACTGATCTGGCACTCGTAACCATTGCGTATAGCGATCCACGGATCATTCCCTGGATCAGGAAACCTCACAAAGATCCCAGAGTTCCAATTTGTATTAGGAAGGGAAAACTCAACATCAAAGGTAGCATTTCCATAATCACTACCAGAGAACCACCACATCCCCATTCCTTTCTCACTTGTAGCCACACCATCTTTGATAGAGAAGCTACCTGGCCCTGCTTGCTTCCATAAGTTCTGCTTCGTGGGGAATATCTCCACGGACTCAGCCGCTAGAGCATTCAGAGTAGTGCCAAAAAATAGCGCAAATAGAGCACTTTTAAAAATCGTGATTTTCTTCATCATAGCTATATTGATCATGGAGATATTCTCCTACTCAGCGCAATGAGAAAATCTTACTAAATTTCATACCTCTAGCGATATTGTCAGAATAAAAAGCTATTTAAACACAATAGACCACAGTAACCATAACAAGAACAACTCGCAAAACCTAAGTAACGAGATTAGCCGGATTTCCAGCTAGAAAGGTTTCTAAATTTCTTACTAATCCATCTAACAAAACTCTCCGAGCCTCAATAGAACTCCATGCTGTGTGTGGGGTAATGAGTAAGTTATCGCCTCGGTAGCGAATCAATGGATTAACTGCCGCTGGAGGCTCGGTAGATAAAACATCTAATCCAGCTGCGGTTATTTGTCCTGTCTCCAGAGCATCTGCCAGTGCTTGCTCATCGATCAATGGTCCTCTCGCTGTATTGATAAGTATCGATGACGGCTTCATACTAGCTAGGATTTCACTCGAAATCATGTTCTCAGTCTGTGGAGTCAGCGGGCAATGGAGCGACACAATATCTGAGCTGGAGAAAAACGTTTCGCTTGGAAGCCTCTTGATACCGCATTCACTTATCCCTTCATTACCACCTCTACCAAGCGCTTGAACTTTCATACCAAAACTAGCACCAATATCTGATACCCTTCTCCCGATTTCACCTAATCCCACTATTCCTAGAGTCTTTCCCTTCACTTCATAGATCGGATATTTCAAGGTCGTAAATATCGGATAGTCCGGCCAGCTCACAGCATCATTTGCGAGCAGATTAATCTTAGTCGCCAAATTTAGAATCATCGTCCAGACATGTTGTGCGACAGAATCCGTGCTGTATCCTGCGACATTTTGCACCACCACATCATGTTCTTTAGCTGCATCTAGATCGATCTGGTTCACTCCCGTAGCACAAGAAATAATCTGTTTCAATTCGCCGCATTGAGAGATAGTATCGGCATTAAGGATCACTTTGTTAGAAATGATGGTGTGCGCTTCTCGGCAGCGATCTATCACTTCATCAGGCGTCGTAGTAGGATAGCAGATTAATTCTCCAAACTGAGCCAACACGCTCAAATCAAATTCTCCACTATGAAGAGTGCTCGTATCGAGAAATACTATATGTCGTTTGTCCATGCCTTCATCAAAGTAGCCTCTCTAGAAAATAACCAGAGTAAAGTACTCAATATTAAAAACAAAAACCTCCAGCAATCCGAAGACTGCTGGAGGAAACACTTAATGAAATGTAGCTCATATATCTCAGCTAACTTCTGTTCTGCTGGGGGACTTACTCACTACGAAGGCAGAATTAAACAGAGAATCTCATCTGTCAAAGAAAAATTAAGATTTATTTAAAATAAAGATGTTTTTTTAGAAAAACCAAGCATACCTATCCCCTTTTTATATCATTCATCTTAAAAAAATCAATATTCTGTTAAATTCAGGAAGATCACAAAGAGGTTGAAATAAAATCGTAGATGTTCAGTATAATAAACAATATGAAAATACAATATTCCGCCTCTATTCTCACCGCCTTCGCACTCGGAGTAGCGGCTATATCTCTATGTAGTTTTAAAAAAGAGGAAAAAAAGCCTCCGGTTAACCACCGCAAAGAACTAGATACCATTCAGCGGGCTAAGTGCGTCAAGGCAATGGACATCGTCAATGGCTGGCGCGGGGAATCTCCTGAGGTGGGTCGCCGTAGTCTAAAAATAGTTTACTGGTCACCAAATGACCGCGAGCCACAGCCAAACCACAAAAAAAGGCTCAACGAAATCTTACTCGACATTCAAAAATACTACGCGCGAGAAATGGAGAGAAATCATCTTGGTAAGCTCACGCTGAAATTTGATAAAGACGATACTGGTGCGATCCAGATCATCGATGTCAAAGGCAAGCACCCATACAAGCACTATCAAGTCCAAAGTGGCAGAGAAATCTACCAAGATGCTAAAGCTCACCTCAAGAAGCTCAAAATAGATGCAGATAAAGAGACCGTGGTCATCTTTTGCAATATGTCAAACTGGGATGCAGGAGCTAAAAAGATCAGCCAGAATAGTCCCTACTACGCTAAAGGAAGCTCCGTGAGTGGCACTGCATGGCAAGTGGACTCCGCCATACTCAATCTCAAGGATCTCACTAACATGAAAGACCGCGTCCAAGATGGACAATACGGAAATATAACTTTAGGAAAATACAACACTATCTTCATAGGAGGCATCGCACATGAGCTAGGTCACGCGTTCGGGCTGCCACATAATTTAGAGACGAGAGTAGAAGCCAGAGCCTACGGCATAGCACTCATGGGATCTGGTAATAGAGCCTACGGAAATGAGCTTAGAAAAGACGGTCCACCTGCATTTCTCACTCAAGCAAGCGCACTCAAGCTCGCCACTCACCCGATGTTTTCAGGAATAACCAAGGAAATGCACAAGCCAGTAAGCTTCGGCTATGAAGGGCTGCAGACCGCTACTACTGACACAGAACTAGCATTAAAAGGAAAAGTAAACTCAACAGTCCCGAGCTATGCTGTGGTTGCCTTTGTAGATCCAGACGGAGGAAGTGACTATGATGCTACGACCTTCGTCGCTATCCCTGAGAAGGATGGAAGTTTTCTTCTCAAGTTACCTAAAGGCACCTTCAAGCGTAAGTCTAAAAAAGGTCAGATCAGGCTCGTCACTTATTTCGCAAATGGTGCCTCATCATCACTGAACTGGGCTCAGAAAAAGGGAGTCATCCCCTATTCACATAGTAAAGACGACAAGCTAGAGCTAGGTCCACCTAGGTTGTAATAGTCTCTAATTTATCATCATGAAAATCCGCCTCACTCGCCTCATCGTCCTCATTATGGCAGTGGTGACGAGTGGTGGATTTTTCATGCTCTATCAGTATCTAACAGATGACTTAGAGGACCAGACCTTCCAAGCCACCGAGGAATCTCTCATTGATACCGCGCACATTCTCACGGGAGTTATCGAGTCAGATATTACACAAAACACGCTCCAGACGGACGGCTTAAAGTCTGCCCTAGAGAAGGCTCACAATCATGAATTTCGGGCTAAGATATTCAAGCTCATCAAGACAAAGGTAGGCACCCATGTCTATGTGACTAACCAGCAAGGGATCGCCATTTACGACTCAAAAGGCAAACACACTGGGCAAGATATGTCTCAGTACAATGACGTTCTACTCGCCTTCAAAGATAAATATGCCGCACGCTCCAGCCGCGACATAGAAAATGACCCTAACAGCTCCGTCCTCTACCTAGGAGTCCCCATCAAGCACGATGGTAACATTCTAGGCACACTAACCGTTTACAAAGCGCAGCAGGATGTGCGCCCATTTATTACATCGCGTAGAAAATGGATCACTCTCTCAGTCACCATGATTGCGCTGGGCATCATCGTGTTCACCATCGCGGTCTTTACTTGGATCTTCCGCCCTATCGGCAAGCTCACTCAATACGCACACGCGATGATCCGAGGCGAACGACCGATTTTCCCTAAACTAGGCCGTGGACGAGAGGTCAACACACTAGGCAGAGCGCTTAAGGAAATGCGTGAGACTCTGGACGGAAGATCCTACGTGGAAAACTACACCCAGATTCTCACCCATGAGCTAAAGTCTCCACTTGCCGCCATCCGTGGATCATCTGAGCTACTCCAAGAAGACATGCCACTGGAGCAACGGAAAAAATTTCTCACCAACATTCAGAACGAAACCAACCGCTCGCAGCGCATCATTGATGGACTTCTTAAATTATCTCATCTTGAAGCGCAATCACAGCTACTAAAGCGAGAGGACATCCATCTCCTGAGCTTAGCTAAACGCCTGCGCGATGCTCACTCACACCGTCTAGAGCCAAAAAACATACCTCTAAAAATAGACATTCCAGCAGACCTCAGTATCCAAGGAGATGAAAATTTACTGCAAGCGGCACTTGCTAATCTGTTAGAAAACGCCATCCATTTCTCCCAAGAAAATAGCACCATTCATCTCGCAGCAGAGCACTCCGATGGACAGACCACCATCACTCTAACAGATGAAGGTCCAGGCATCCCAGACTACGCACTGCCCCGCGTGTTTGAGAGATTCTACTCCATCAGCAAGCCTAACACCTCACAGAAATCCAGCGGGCTAGGGCTCTCCTTCGTCAAAGAAATTATCGACCTACACCAAGGCAGCATTTCCATAGAAAACCGAACCGCTCCAGACAAGGGAGCATGTGTTACCATCATTATCTAACTGAGCTTCTCCACTAACAGCAAATACGGTGGATTATTCGGAGCATTATGCAGGCCATAACATACCACCCGAAAATTCTCTCGGGGTAAGTTTTCTGCCCACTCACTAACAGCCTCAGACTCCACATCGCCACCTGCATGACCTGGATAGCACATGATGCTGATGAGACCTCCAGACTTAAGCAGCTGTAGCGCACTATTCAGAGCCGGGATAGTGGTCTGCTCGGTGGTGATAATGGATTTATCGGCATTAGGAAGGTAACCTAGATTGAACATCACCACAGCTAGAGGTAAGTTTTCCTCGCTCATTTGCTCTGCCATATTCTCATGGCCAGTGAGATAGAAATGATAGTGCGTTATGCCATTTTCCTCCATCCGCTGTGAGGAAGACTCCAGAGCTGACGGCTGGACATCGAAACCAAAGACCTTCCCCTTCTCTCCCACTAAATTTGCTAAGAACAGAGCATCATGACCATTTCCCAGGGTCGCATCTACCGCGATGTCTCCTGGCTGAACCAGCTTCTTAATGATCTGATGTGCCAAATGGATAGGCTTAGGAAATGCAGGCATGACAGAGGACTAACACAGAAAAAGGAATACCAGCCAGTTCATATTATGCATTTGGCAAAAAATGTCTCATTTCCGGTATTTGATATTTGAATTTACAGTAAAAATGCCTAAGCTCTGCCTTATCAGATCTGGGTAGCAATTCATGCTACCCGACTAGATACTAAAACACTAACACACATCAAAAAATGTATGATCTTATCGTAATAGGTGGAGGCCCTGCAGGCTATGTAGGCGCAATCCGTGCAGCACAACTTGGCAAAAAAGTAGCCTGTGTAGAAGTAGAGCGTGCCGGCGGAACCTGCCTCAACTGGGGATGTATCCCCACTAAAGCACTCCTCAAAAACGCAGAACTCTACCAGACACTCACTAAGAAATCTAAGGAGTTTGGTCTTTCATTTGATAACTTACAGTACGACTGGTCAGCAATCATCGGTAGATCACGTAAGGTTTCCACTCGCCTCGCAGGCGGCATTGAGTTCCTCTTCAAAAAGAACAAGGTGGACTATATCAAAGGCTTTGGTCACATCTCCGCTCCTAATAAAGTGGAAGTCACTGATGCTGATGGAAACTCCCAGATCATCGAAGGTAAGAATATTTTAGTTTCTACTGGATGCAAAAGCCGCGAGCTACCACCACTCCCATTCAACGGAAAATCAGTCATTTCCTCCAAGGAAGCAATGAACCTTCCTGAACAACCGAAGGACATGGTCATCATCGGAGCGGGTGCGATTGGTGTCGAATTTGCTTATATTTACAATGCATTTGGCACTAAGGTGACCATCATTGAAATGATGCCAAATCTACTTCCTGTAGAGGATGATGAGGTGGGTGCAGCGCTTACGAAATCATTTAAAAGACAAGGCATCAAGTGCCTCGTAAATAGCAAAGTAGTGCAAACTAAAGACAATGGTGACTCAGTCACTCTGACAGTAGAGGGCGAAAAAGGCACTGAGGAAATCACCGCTGATGTCTGCTTAGTAGCCATCGGTGTGGCACCAGTATTACCTGGTGGCATGGAGCCTGAGCTAGACCGCGGATTCATCAAAGTGGGCGACCGCTACGAGACATCTATCCCGAGCGTCTATGCCTGTGGTGATATTTCAGGTCCACCATGGCTCGCTCACACAGCCTCATTTGAAGCAATGCAGTGTGTTGAAGGCATGTTCATAGAAGGTCACACACCTCGCAAAGTAGGAAACTTCCCTGGCTGCACCTACGCACACCCACAAGTGGCATCAGTTGGTAAAACTGAGCGCGCGCTTAAGGAAGAAGGTGTGGAATACAAGGTGGGTAATTTCCCATACGCTGCCATCGGTAAAGCACAGGCATCTGGAGATACAGAGGGCTTTGTGAAGCTACTCTTCGGTAAGAAACATGGCGAGCTACTCGGTGCTCACATCATCGGTGACAACGCCACTGAGCTCATCGCAGAAATGGGGCTCGCGCTCGAAATGGAATGCACCACAGACGAGATCCACAGCACCATCCACGCTCACCCAACACTCGCTGAAGCCATCCACGAGGCAACTCTGGATGCAGACGGACACGCCATCCACTTCTAGAAAATTCATCACATTGCCCTGTGCTTTTCATCGACCGATGCCAAGCACAGGGCCTATGAAAAAGCATTGGGATTCAAGGTCTGAAAGACCAATCTTGATACCAGCATAGTCCGCAGCGAAGCGCAGGGCTATGAAACAAATGAAAATATCATTGAGGTCTGAAAGACCGATGGATAAGCTACAAAATGGCTCAATCATTATCCATAAACATCCTCCACGTCATTTTCAGCACCAAGAACCGCCAGCCTTTTCTGGACAAAGCAACCAGAGATAGACTCTATCCTTAGATGGCTCAACTCATAAGATACAAGGGATCAGAATGTTATAGGATCGGCGGAGTAGAAGACCATGTCCATCTAGCGATTCGTCTTTCAAAGACAACGACATTATCAAGAATGATATCCGAGGCAAAAACTGGCACTTCAAAATGGCTAAAAAATATCTCTCCGGCTTTATCAGAGTTCTCTTGGCAAGAAGGATATGGAGCTTTCTCTGTAAGTCCAAAAGATCTAGATGCTGTGATTGGGTATATTGATAAACAAGAAGAGCATCACAAAAAGACAACCTTTCAGGATGAATTTAGGAAATTTCTAATACAGTACGGTGTCGATTATGATGAAGAATATGTTTGGGGCTAGCCTTATCCAGCGGTCTTTCAGGCCTATATCAATATAAATCCATGACATAGCCCTACACTACGTTTTGGACTATGCTGGTATCGGATTGGTCTTTCAGACCATCGCTACAACTTCCCCAGATATTTACCAACATTATGCTTCACAGCAGCTATTGTATTACGGTGAAGCTTTCCTGTGAGGACGGGGTTTTCGTTATTGCCTCCTCCTAGTAATACTGCGAGTGGGATTTTGTTTTTGATGAGAGCGCGTGAGATCATCATGTCGCGGTAGAATAGATCATTGGCATGGAGACGCATCAGACGGCTCTGGTCTAAGTAGTGCGCACTGACACCAGAAACCCAGATGACTAGGTCTGGCATGGATCGCTCCAGCGCGGTTGCGAGACGCCCCATGAGAAGATCTATGTATGAACCACCCTCAATGTAGCGCGCTACAGTGACATCGTAGTCGCTCAGGAAGCTAGGTTTTCTGCTGCCATAGGAATGAAATGAAAAGGTCTTGGTGTTCTCATCATCTAACAGAAGCGAGTTCGTCCCCGCTCCGTGGTCTGCATCAGTATCGATGATCAGGATCTTGATCTGCGGGTACATCTTACGCAGAATTTTAGCAGAAATGGCGATGTCATTAAAGATCGAGTAATTGATCCCGAAGTCCTCATAGGCATTATGCATCCCGCCTGCGAGCGAGACGGAGACACCTTCTGCAAGTGCAGTCAGGCAGGTGCTGATCGAGGCATTGACGGTAGAAGATACGAGCGGGTAAATCTCTGGAGTCACTCGGAACCCGAGCAGCATTTGCTCTTTCCTATCGAGCTGACCGCTGAGGATCTTGTGCAGGTATGAGCGCGAGTGCGCTGAGCGTATCACCTCTGATGGCAGTGGCTGACAGTCGATGATTTCTGATGAAGTGAGGATGTTTTCATCCAGTAGCATATCGCAAGAAAGCTTCCCTTTCCATAATGGAAGAGAAGCCTCATCTTGTAACAAACTCGGTAGGATTTTGCTAGTGAAACACTTCATTCTTAAGGAAGCATTACCTTAGCAAAGCTATTCGTCAATAGGAAGAATCACCGAAGGAAATTTCATCTATACTAGAACTCACATCCGCATCAATGTCGCGCACATAAAACTCACTGAGCGATATGACTTCATCGACATAGAGCGAATTGGTAATGTCACCGAGATGACGGACTCTTAGAATGAAAGTTTTTTGCCCTAAATTATAAGCATCCATTAACTGCTGGTACATTGGGTTCTCTTTACTCAGATATGCACTAGAAGAATTGATCGCATCTGGACTCCAACTTCTGACTTTTAGAGCCACGAATTTTTCTTCCGGGTAGTCAGGGTGCTCATCACCATTAAGATTAATTGAAACATGCCAATCTTGAGGTCCGACATCACCTAGGTTGAGGTATTTATCCCAAGGCGTAACTTCGTAGCCAACGTAGTTATACCAGTCTAGCTTAAGGTCACCATTTTCATCTTTGACGAAATAGGCAGTCTTAGACCCCTCTTCTCCATCAAGCTCAGTTTTGACCTTAGCTTTGATAAATTTCATCTTACTCTCGAAGACGAGCTGCGGGTCAATTTCCACATCAGTCACAGCATAGTCCTGAGCTCTGTTCGAGTAGTAATCCTTCATATCTACCAGAGTGCGCTTTGGCACGCGGCAGAGAGAGGCTTTTACATTTTGGTCTGGTGAGTTATGGAATTTCTTAAGGAGATCTAGAGCCTTTTGTTTTAGCTCCACACTGCTCAGATCAATATCTCCGTCAACATTATCTCCGCCTGTATTTGGATTCACTGTGGGCGATCCACCATTAGCATTAGTTGTTTGCTGTTGGTTTTCAGTGATTGGGTTTCCTTTACTAGGATCAGATGAGTTGTTATTCTGATTAAAGAGAACCATGGCTGCGGCACCGATCGCTAGACCTGCTGCTGCGCCACCTATGAGTAGTGGCTTATAGTTAGTTCCCTCTTCTAAGACTATGTCCTCGTCTTCTAGTTCTTCAACTTCTGACCAAGTTGTCTCAACATTCACTGGCTTCTGCTCGACCTTTCTTCTCTCGCTATCTTCAAGTAGATCCATGAATGATCTGTTAGGTGAGTATGCCTTCTGCTTAACTTCAGTATCTTCCTCAGGAGATGACTCAGATTTAGCAATAGAAAGTGCTATTTCTTCTTCGGACTCCCCTTTTTCGAGACGATCTTTGTATTCCTGAACGCGCTGTTCGAGATCTTTTTCCTTTGCTTCGATGTCTTCAATCTTGCGGTGTCCTTTAAACTTTCTAAGCCTACCTACCTTCGATGACTCAAAGAGATTCTCAGACACAGGAGCATCAAATTCCTTAACATTCATGACTGAAGGCTCAAACACCTTAGTATCCAGCTCCTCAGTGACAAACTCAGCCTTAGATGGCTTTGGTCCATCATCTTTTCTCTCAGGGAGCTTTCCGATAGGTTGCAAATCTCCATCGCTCGCGTCTGCAGGAAGCTCAAGTTTAACCACCGCTTCTTCGGCTATCTCTTTTGTGACAACTTCTTCAGGAATTGACTGCATTTCCATAGCAAGAAGTGCCTGCTTATGTTCTGCATCTTTCTTGTTCTGCTGTGCTACTAACTCCTGGATAGATGCCTGTAATTTACTGCAGGTATTCTGCAAGTCATCTCTCTCAGCGGTAATTGAACCTAGAGAAACAGAGACATTTTCGAGCTGACCAGAAAGGTTATCTCTCTCAGAAACAACATGATTTAATTTTCCATTGAGTGTGTTCAGGTTCTGCTCAAGCTGGCTCTTTTCATTGCGAGTGCTGTCTAAGTGAGACTTTAGACCTAGCTGCTGACTCTTGAGTTGTTGTAGCTCATCTTCGAGCTCCTTCGCATCTTGTGAACTACCGCCTAGTTGGAGAAGTTTATTAGCATGCGCTGCTTCTTTCGTTTCCCATTCTGCGAGTTGCTGTCTTAGGAAATTATTCTCGTTCTGGAGATTCGCAAATTTTGCTGATTCATCCTTATACCCTGCTTCCAGACGAGCTTTTTCCTGTTGCGCACTCATCAATACTTGATGTTGCTGCTCTATCTGATTTTGGGCATTTTGTAGTTGAGCTTTAAGTTGATTCTCAGTTTCTTGGAGAACATTGAGTGAAGCCTCACTACTACCAAGGGATGACTGCACCTCTCTGAGCCTCTCTAACTCACCATGCAGCTGCTGAGTAGTCTGCTGAAGAACTGCCACCTCACTTCTGAGATTATCTTCTTTGATCTTAGCATCTGCAATGAGATGATCTCGCTCTCTGAGCTGTGCTTCAATTTGCGCTACTCTACCAGAGCTAAGTTGCTCCTCATTATTTAACTTCGCGCTTTGGTTCTTAAGAGCATCAAGCTCTCTTTTCACGTTACCTAGCTCTACGTTAACCTGAGTGAGTTCTTGCTCATTACTCTGTCTCGTAGCTAGTAGATGTTGGATTTCAGCTTCTGCCTTTTTCAGGGCTTGCTGTTGATTTGCAAACTCTACTTTGGAGTTTTCTATAGAAGCTAACTGCGTGCTGATAGCCTCAATTTCTTGACGATATCTTCTCTCTTTACTCTCAGAATCGCGGATTAATTGCTCCGCTTCTTTCTGTTTTCTGATCGCGTCAGATGCCTCACGCTGGTATGCTAGCAGTTCAGAGCTGAGAGAATTTTTCTCACTTTCTAATGTAGCAATAGATTGCTTAAGCACATCAAACTCACTAAAATTGTTAGACACTCTTAGATCAGACATATCTGATCGTGACTTATGTAGATCTCGCTCGTTCTCAAGATTCTTGATTTGTCCTAAGAGATTATCTATTTTACGATTCAGCTCTTCTTCTTTCACCGTCGCTTCTGCAAGCTCGGACTGAGTATCACCACTACGTTTCTCTAACTCAAATAAATCCTGTTGGAGGTTATCTCTCTGAGCTTTCACCGCGAGCAATTCTTCATTATTACTAGTAAGTTCCTGCCCTTGGTTGGCGAGCATTTCTAGCTTCGCATTGAGAGTCTTCTCATTTTGCTCCAGTGCCTGAATACTAGCTCTAGCGTGAGCAAGCTCATTCTCTAACTTGATTCTAGCCTCTCTCGCTCCTTCAGCCTCATGACTCTGGCTTGAAAGTTCCTCCACTTTAATAAGTAAGCCTTGCTCTGTGGATTTAGCATCCGCAAGAGCAGCCTCAAGACTCTGCATTCTTCGCTCAGAATCACGTGCTTGGCTTCGGTATTCATCTAGCTGTGCAGCTAGTTCAGATTTTTCAGCAGCCAGCCTTACTAAGGCTGCCTGCTGTTGCTCCGCTTCATGAAGGCTAGTATCGACCTGAGCCGATAGCCTACTGTTAGACTCTTCAAGGATCTTGAGAGATGTCACTCCACTCTGATCTTGCTTTGCCTGTTCACGGAAAAAATTTAATTGCTTCTTAAGATTAGAAACTGTCTCAATAAGTATCTCATGCTCGCGCTTTAGATTCTCTTCTCTAGATTCAGCTTCGCGGAGACTCGCCACTTTTTCATCAAGCATCTGCTTGAGTGAGTCCATTGCTGACCTCGCCTCACTAGCCTGCTTTTCACTTAGTTCATACTCACGCTGGATGCGTTCCTGATCTCGCTTTAGGTTTTCTAAATCATGCTGAACACGTTCTAAATCTCCACGTAACGTATCATTTGATCCTGAACTAGTTGGCTGCTGTGCTTTTAGTATTTGCTGTAACTCAGCTTCAGTCTTAGCTAATCTCGCTTTCTCTGCATTAAGCTGATCCAGCGTTTCTTTCACCTTTGAATACTCATCCACACTACGCTCATACGCTTGCGGGAACGCGTCTGTTTTTAACTGCTCTCTCTGAGCACTCAGCGCAGACACCTCTTCTCTGAGTTTAGCTACCTCAGAGCTAATGCTGGATAAGAAATCTCCACTTCTTCCTTCTTCTGCCATCGTATCACGCAACAATGCTTTCATGCTATTGTCCCGACCAGAACCTACTGGAGAATTTGGATGATGAGGCGGATTCGACCCTGAGGCAGAGCACTCTCCTGTGGGTTGGATCATTTTCTTGAGCGCTACTCCTGCGGCAAATGCGGCAAGACCAAACACCCACGATCCTGTGGAAGGGTTGAATTGAGCCCGTTGATGTTGAACCATCGGATCAAACGATATTGTTGCCGCCCTACTCAACATAGAGGACATTATTTCATTGTTATTACGGAGTGACATAATTCAGGTATAGCTTGATTAATAGTTAAGTAAAGTTAAAAAGTTAGTTTTCCTTAAAAATAATTCACCTGTATCATTTTCTGCTGTCCTTAATCCTAAGTAGCCTATAGACAATGCGCATGTCACAAGCACTATGGATGCGGCTCAGAGATGTAGCCTGGTCAGATTATGAAACCTCGTCAGGAACGGGAGAGCGCCTCCCCAGACTACTTCAAGACATTTCATCACGTAAAATCCCCAGAGCGATTAAGGCTAGCCACATGGTGTGGAAATTAATTTGCAGTGGAGGCATCCGCCCCGCAGCTGAACCGACAATCCCATTTCTCATCGAGCTATCTCAGCTTGTCACGGCAGAAGTGAAATTAGAAATAATAGACATTCTAAAAAGCTGCACAATTTCACTACTAGAAACAGAGAACCAATCTCCGTGGCAAAAACACACCTGGATTTCCTTAGTCAAGTCACTACCTCTATTCAGAAAAATGAGGACTGGTGGCTCAGAAGAGATTAAAATTTCAGCCGAATCATTGATCGAGTTATTGCAAAAGAATTCTAACGATCAATGAAAAGTAATTGCAATTTAACACAACTCACAGCAACTTCCAGCCATGCCAACCCCAGAACTAGAAACGCTCAATTTCCTCACTCCTGAACTTATCAATCAAGCCATCGGTAAAGTAGGCTCACCCGCTTACATATACAGCAGAGAAACCATAGAGAAACGTTGCGCAGAAGTCTCAGCTTTCCCCCATGCATTCGGCATCAACACTCGTTACGCACTAAAAGCTAACCCACATCTAGCTATCCTAAAAATAGTAGAAGCGATGGGTCTGCATTTCGATGCTTCATCAGAATACGAAGTCATGCGCTGCCTACACGCTGGAATTCCTGGTGAGAAAATACAACTCACTAGCCAACAATTTCCCCGCAAACACCTCAAAGAAATCATTGCGGCTGGCGTGTTATTTAACGCGTGCTCACTCAGACAGATCGATTCTTTTGGCAAGGCATTCCCAGGATCTAACATTTCATTCCGAGTCAACCCAGGCAAAGGCTCAGGATCTAACAGAAAGACCAACGTTGGCGGACCTTCAGCTTCATTTGGCATTTGGCATGAGCAGACGGATCAAGTCGCTGAAATAGCTGCCAAGCACAATCTCACCATCACCCGCATTCACTCACACATCGGCTCAGGCACAGACCCTGAGATCTGGAAAGCTGTGACCGAAATGACACTCCAGCAGGCAGATAAATTCCCAGCCGTCCACACCGTCAATCTCGGTGGCGGATTTAAAGTCGCCAGAATGTTATCTGAAAAAAGCACCAATCTCCGCGAGGTCGGTGAGTTTGTTAAATCAGTATTCGTCAAGCACGCCGAGAAAACTGGCAACGAATACAAACTAGAAATTGAGCCTGGCACCTACCTCTCTGCTAACTGTGGCTCACTCATCTGTGACGTGGATGACATCTCTGACACAGGAGCTGACGGCTTCACATTCCTTAAACTAAACACCGGCATGGACACCATCACCCGTCCAGCACTCTACGCTTCTGAGCACCCTATCATCATCATCAATGACAGCA
>CAKZMG010000291.1 GCA_937128235.1 uncultured Verrucomicrobiales bacterium | reverse complement strand
TTCCCATGCTAACTTGCGTGTGATGACATTGTAGATTCATAATTTCTACATAAATCACTCATATACATACAGAATCATGAAACTATCCATACATAAAAATAAATCTAAAAAAGGATTCACACTGATTGAACTCCTCGTGGTCATCGCGATCATCGCTACGCTCGGCGCTCTCTCATACGGTCCCATCATGAAGCATATTCGTAGTGCTGATGTTCTAAATGCCAAGAAAGTCTGTAAAGATCTCACCTTCGCAATTGATGGATTTGAACAAACTTACGATTCTCTTCCCTACACTGGTAGCTATCCAAGTACTGACGAAAGCTACGTCACTGATACAAGTGGGTTTCTCAATGTGCTCATGGGTAAAGACACAGACATCAATGACCGAGGCAAAAAATTCTTCACCTCCGATGAAGGAAAAGGTGGAAAGAATGGCCTCATCTATGATGGCGGCAACCTCACAAGCCTCGTAGATAAATGGGGCAAGCCATACACTATCAAGCTAGATTATGATGGTGACGGAGTGATCGATGCTACCACCATTGGGACAGGTTCTTCATACAAGGAGTTCTTACATGTTGAAAACTCAATCGCTGCATCACCTACCTATGATGGCGAGTTCAACGATGTTGGAGACGCTAAATCTTGGTAGCATCACCGAACAACTGTTATCTTAAAAGACAAAGCACGCATTGGAGACAATGCGTGCTTTTTCATGTAAAAAAATACCTTCACAGCAAACAGCAATGAAGATATTTTTATACAATCAATTGTCTGACATAGGAATTAGAACTTATAGCTGATTCCTGTGATTACTTTAAAGTCATTCTCATCCTTACCCGCTGCAGGCTGAGCATCATATTGATCTTGAGCATAGATTTTCAAGCTAAGAGACCCTGTCAATTCTGTCTCTAAACCTAATTCCGCCACGATCTGATAATCATCAGTATCTTCTATCGGAAGTATGATTCCAAATGACTGATAGATTTTCGTTTTCTCACTCAGCTTGTACTCGAAGAACTCTCCCACATACGCATGCGCATAGTCATTAGAAACAGCTCCTTGCTCTTCAAAAGTGTAACCTAAACCAGCTTCTAAAGACAATGAAGTCTTCTCATCTTTTATTACATAATAGCCCAGCACACCTGTTAGAGCAGCTCTGTATTGGATGTCAGCTATATCATCTCTACGGAAATCAAAGCGAGGACCAGCATAGAATCTATCTGAATACAAATGCCTCCAAGCAGCACTACCCAGAAGTTCATCATTGGTAGCACTGTCGTTTTCTTCACCATAAGTATAGAAAAGACTTCCTCTGTATTCATCTATCTTCTCTATTTTTTCTGTAGTGAATCCAGCTGTTAGAAGTAGAGAATCACTATTTCCTTTTGTTAGAGTAGCTCCTAGATCAAAGCTATTTTTCCACTCTTCTGCCTGGCTACTAATCGCTAATAGAGCAGCTGTAGCTAATGTGCTTAATATTGTTTTTTTCATCATAATTAATTAGTTTATTGGTTCTTAAAATGCCAAAGATAAAACGTCATGCCATTTATTGGTGTGGAAATTAACTAGCCTACTCTCTTCGTGCAACACCGATTATCAGAAAAAAATGAACAGATCGACAACTTAAGAATCTCATACTATATGAGGTTATTCACTAAATTCATTTTGGCAGTCAATCTTACACTTTGTCTTTCTATATCCCACCAACTCCGCGCAGGCGAACTAGAAGACTTTATTGAGCTTAAGAAAACTGCTATAAAAGAACTCGTTAATCTAAAGGCTAGCGGTAAAGGTGAACGTCATCCAGAGGTCTTGACGAAAGTTCAATTGATCACAGAACTCGAGAATAAAATTTCCACCTGTAAGGAATCTCACGAGGAAATCATCATTCTTCTAAAAGGAACCTCATCATTTTATCTCAAAGGGCATTCAAAATTTGGCAAAACTGATACAGCTCTCCCTACCCTACTACTCACTGGCTGGAAGATAAAAACAATGACTCCCGCTGGAGAAGATAAAGCCTACGTGCTGCTCACAAGAGAATAATACGCTCTAGCTGCTAGAGGCGTTTATCATATCTAAATTCACGCGCCTCTCCACTGATCACCTTATCAAAATCTGGATGCTCAGGATTCAACAATAAGTTCGTTTCCTCAGGAATCAGAACAGAAGGCACGCGCAATGCAAGCTGCCCACCCACTGCTAACCAATCGTCACCAATCACAGTCGTCACACACTGCGCGGGACTTTCTCGCCAGTCTGCTGGGAGAATGTTTAACGGATAATTAGCAATCAACTCACTAGGGATTTTCACCTCAATGATTTTAAATGGCTTTGCCCTGCTCAGAGGTGACGGCAAATGCACTAGCAATTCTAACGCAGCCAAGGCTCTACTCCCTCCCAGATAAGTCAATGCTCTACCCGGAGAATTCCAGCGTCCGCCAAACTTTCTTGCACCCTCACCCGAAAGCGCATCATCAGCCCAGCGAGGTGCTACGATGCGATAACCCTGCGAGTATTCCTGTGTGTCTATCAACGAGCCTTTCATTACATCTAACAGAAAACTCCGTGATCAATCCGCCCGATGAGATTCTCCACTTCTCTAGCTCCAAATTCCGTATCAGCATAGCTCAGAGGTGTCTCGCCAGCAGTGCCAGGATTTGCTGTCTTGATCCACTCACGGCTCGCCTCCTCAGTCTCTAAAACCCCCATGATGATTCCAAACAAACGAGCAAACCGCACCACCCGCTCACTCTCAGGAGTCTCCAGTTTTCCAGACTTCTTACGCCGATGAAGCGTGGCTGGCGAGATCCCTAAATACCGCCCCAGCTCTTCTTCAGAAATTTCTAACAACCCCTGCAAAAGCCTAAACTCCTTCATAGGAAAACCCTTCCGCAGCCTCTCTACAATGGGCGTCTGTGCATAAACAGCACTTTCCTCCATCATCATATTCTTAGCCTCCAAATTCTTCTTTTTAGGAAGAAATGAGGTAACCACATGCTCATCCGTGTATTTCATATGAATAGAATACTCCATTCACCTGAAACCGTCAAATGCTATTTTTAATTTTTTCACATGAAAGGATCGTTTACGCACTAAGCATTGGCATTTCGCCTAGAAAAGTGCATGTTATAGACAATGAAAACCTCGCTTGTCTGTATATGCTTTGCTCTCTTATTTAGCTGCACGAAAAAAGAATCACCATCAGCCAATACTGAAACTAATACCGAAACCAATCAGGTCGAAACGACTAATCAAACTACTTCCGGTTGGGATGAAGACGCTTTTCAACATGTATGTGAGGTTGGCCTCCCTCGTTTCTTTGATCA
>CAKZMG010000290.1 GCA_937128235.1 uncultured Verrucomicrobiales bacterium | reverse complement strand
GTCGCTGGTTACTGCCGTGATAAAGGCGTAGCAGTCATCGCTGACGGAGGTATCCGCTACTCAGGTGATGTGGTAAAAGCCATCGCCGCAGGGGCAGACCTAGTCATGCTCGGCTCCATCCTAGCAGGCACGCGTGAGTCACCAGGCAATATGGTTCACTTCCAAGGTAGAAGATTTAAATCCTACCGCGGCATGGGCTCACTCGGAGCCATGAGAAAAGGCTCAAAAGACCGCTACAGCCAGAACGCTTCTGGTAAAATGGTCGCAGAAGGAGTAGAGGGACGCGTGCCGTATAAAGGACCACTCTCTGACGTTATTTTCCAGCTCATGGGCGGACTCAGATCCGGTCTTGGATATGTGGGAGCAGACACATTAGACGAACTCCGCGAGCGCGCTACATTCACCCAGATCACCGCTGGTGGCCTCCGTGAATCCCATGCTCACGACATCACCATCACTGAAGAGCCCACTAACTACCAGCCTCTTGGTTAACTAAACTTTCAAACTTAAATATTCAATCCATCACCATGGAAGAAATCAATCACGTAGCCGTTCTCGACTTCGGCTCTCAATACACCCAACTCATCGTCCGCCGCGTCCGCGAACTCGGTTGCTTCGCTAAACTCTATCAACCTGAGAATCTCTCTGAAATAGGCAAACCAGGAGCCATCATCCTCTCTGGAGGCCCATCATCCACTAGTGATGAAGACGCGCCGGACATCGATTTCGATCTCCTGAAATCCTACCAAGTACCCGTTCTAGGAGTCTGTTACGGAATGCAGCTTCTCAACATCAAGTTCGGCGGATCAGTCAAATCCAGCAAGCATCGCGAATACGGGCAAGCGGGACTTTTTCCGGTAGTAACCGAGGGACTCTACGCAGACATTTCAGCAGAAAGCCAAGTCTGGATGAGCCACTCAGACACTGTGGATCACCTGGCCGACAACTGCAAAATCATCGCCAAAAACCAACACGGCACACCCGTCTCCCTTCAGTGGGGAGAGACTTTCTATGGTATCCAATTTCACCCAGAAGTCACTCACTCACATGAAGGGACTCAAATTCTTAAGAACTTTCTCAATACCTGCGGGGAACTTGCCGAATTTAAGATCGAGGATTTCAAGCAAGAACTCATCGAAGGCATCCGCCAGAAATGCGGCGACAAGCAAGTAGTCTGCGGAGTTTCAGGCGGAGTCGATTCCACCGTGCTAGCCGTGCTCTTAAATGAAGCTGGCGTCAACGTCCAAGCCATCTACGTGGATCAAGGACTAATGCGCAAAAACGAAACCGCAGAAGTCGAGGCCAACTTCAAACGCATGGGAGTCCCCATCACCGTAGTCGATGCCTCAGAGAGATTCCTCACCGCACTCGCTGGCGAAGCAGACCCCGAAAAGAAGCGTAAGATCATTGGCAACATGTTTATCGATGTTTTCTGGGATGCTGTAGGCAATGCAGAAATGCTCGCTCAAGGCACACTCTACCCAGACGTCATCGAGTCTGCATCCAATGAAAATTCTAAAGCCTCCACCATCAAGACCCACCACAACCGTGTCGATCGCATTCTCGAAATGCAAAAAGAAGGTAAAGTGTTAGAGCCTCTCGCTGAACTCTTCAAAGACGAAGTCCGCGAGCTAGGTGCCACCATGGGCATCGATGCCGACATCCTAAACCGTCACCCATTCCCAGGTCCAGGACTCGCTGTTAGATGTCCCGGAGACCTCACCAAAGAGAAACTCGACATCATCCGCGACTGCGATGCCATCTTCATTGAAGAGCTGAAATCCAGCGGTTGGTATGAGAAAACCTGGCAAGCCTACGCCGGACTTATCCCGGTGAAAACCGTAGGAGTCAAAGGAGACGAACGCAGCTACGAGTTCGCCACCAATCTAAGAGCAGTCATCTCAGAAGACGCCATGACCGCAGACTGGGTAGACCTACCCACCCCACTCCTGAGAAAAGTCTCCAGCAGAATCCTCAACGAAGTCGATGGCATCAACCGCGTCCTCTACGACATCTCCAGCAAACCACCTGCAAGTATCGAGTGGGAGTAATGACGGAAGTTGGTATAACAACACACTCCCCTTTTAGGGATTCTAAACTAAGCAATTTTCTACCTGCGAAGCGATACAGAATTAGCAAAATGAACAGAATTTTTAGCTAATCCCATGAAACTCTTCAGATGATTAGCTCAAAAACGATATAGAGTGATTTGTTCGTGATTTAAATGATCCAGAAATTCTGTTCATTCTGAAAAATTATGTCAATTCTGTATAAAAAAATCCCTAGTATAAACTTCCTGCTTACCCCTGCTCATCGCCTTTTGGTCTGTAGGCTACAGTCTCCTCTAAATAGCTTCTCAGCTCGTCAATATTCTCTTCCTGCTCAGCAGAAATAGGAATAATGCGCTGTTTAGGGAATCGTTGTTTAAATATCTCCAGATTTTCCTGCGCTCCTTCAAGATCCATTTTATTTGCAATGATCACCCACTCAAACTTCGCGAGGTCCTCATCATACATGCTGATCTCAGTCCGCAGAATCTGCAAATCCTCGATCGGATCTCTCCCATCCACGCCAGCCATATCTATGACGAAAAGCAGCACGTGACAGCGAGTAATGTGACGCAGAAATTCATGCCCCAGTCCACGGTTCTGATGTGCTCCCTCGATAAGTCCTGGAATGTCCGCCACTGTGCAGCGTTTGAAACCAGGAAACTCGACCACTCCCACCATCGGCTTGAGCGTAGTGAATGGATAAGAACCAATCTTTGGCTCGGCTGCTGAGAGTTTACTCACCAGCGTCGATTTACCAGCATTAGGAAATCCTACCATCCCCGCATCCGCGATCCTTCTAAGTTCGAAGTAATACACCCCTTCATCTCCTTCTGTCCCGAGCGTGTGCTCTTCTGGTGAACGGTTTACGGATGACTTATAGTGGAAATTTCCCTTTCCGCCTTTACCGCCGCTACAGAGCAGAAACTCATCTCCATATTTAGTTAAATCAGCTATCGGATCGAGATCTATCCCTTCTCCACGCTCCATCTCCACCGCATCTTTAATCGTTAGCGCAGGGCTCTTATAAACCACAGTGCCCGGAGGAACTTTAGCAATTCTCGTCTTGCCGCTCTTCCCGTGCTTACGCGCCCCAGCACCATGAGCGCCACTTTTAGCTACGATCTTAGGGTCATAGAAAAATTCCTTAAGATTATCCGTATGCGGGCTGACCTGGAGAATGATGTCACCACCATTTCCCCCATCACCACCATCAGGTCCACCCTTGGGTCTAAATTTCTCTCTACGGAAATGAACCACGCCATTTCCGCCATCTCCAGCTTTACAATAAACTCTTATATTATCTACAAACATCTCTCTCTTAAAATTGGTTAATAATCGGGGGAACTGGCATTGCTTACCAGAAATTCCCACCTAAGCAATGCCTATTCGATCCAATCTAGTGCAAAAAATATTAAATACCAGATAATTGCCTTGATTAACCTCTCTTCTCACCCCATAAGCCCGCTCTATTTTCACCTTATATCACATGTCTAACAAACTCAAAATAGCATTACCAAAAGGTTCACTCCAGAACCCAACCATCGCCCTACTAGAAAAAGCGGGCTACAATGTCTATCTCTCAGATCGCGGACTACGTCCATCATCAGATGACTCAGAACTAGACATCTACCTCATCCGCGCGCAAGAAATAGCCAGATACATCGACTCTGGATTCATCGACTGCGGCATTACCGGACTAGACTGGGCATACGAGAACCGCGCTAACATCGTGGACCTCGCAGAGCTCCCCTACTCACGCGCCACCGTCCGCCCCACCAAATGGGTACTCGTAGTACCAGAAGACTCTCCAGTCCAAAGCGTGCAAGACTTAGAAGGCAAGCGCATCGCCACAGAAGGAGTAGGCATCACAGAAAGATACCTAGAGGAAAAAGGCGTCAACGCAGAAGTTGAGTTCTCATGGGGTGCCACTGAAGTGAAAGTTCCAGACCTCGTTGATGCCATCGTAGATGTCACAGAGACTGGCAGCTCTATCCGTGCTAACAAGCTCCGCATCGTTGATACCCTCCTCACTTCCTTCCCACACTTCTACTCCAGCCCAGAGGCTCAGGAAGATGAATTTAAGAAAAACAAGATGGCAAACATCGTTCTCATGCTCAAAGCAGCCCTCGAAGCACGCGATAAAGTGGGCTTAAAGATGAACTTGCCCGAAAAATCCTTGCAAAATGTTCTTGAAGCATTACCATCCCTCCGCAGACCTACTATTTCTCAGCTCGCTGAAGAAGGCTGGGTAGCAGTTGAGACAGTGATTGAGGAATCCATCGCCCGCCAAATCATCCCTACATTAAAGGATCTTGGTGCAGAAGGAATCATCGAGTATCCGCTCAATAAACTCGTTCACTAACTCAGAACAACCAATCTAACCAAAACAAGACACCATCATGGGAAACTTAAAGAAAAAGCGTAAGACTAAGATCAATAAGCACAAGCGCAAGAAACGCCAAAAGGCGAATCGTCACAAGAAGCGCCTTCGTTATAAGTCATAATTCATTGACTCCTTAACACCAAAATTTAATAAGGGACGTAGATTTATTCTACGTCCCTTTTTTAGTACTCAATCCCAGCATAAGTCCTATAAGCCTCATAAGACCTATCCAATTACTCCAAACCTCAATGCAAGACGCTCACCTCCACCTTCAGGACGATAGATTTCAGGATATAGATCAAATAATTGCAGAAATGCGAACAGTGGGAGTCATTCGCTGTGTGGTAAATGGCACGCACCCAGACGACTGGGAACGCGTGAAAACCATCTCTGAGATGCATCCTGATCTCATTATTCCGTCCTATGGTCTCCACCCATGGAAAACCCCCTGTCATCAAGATTGGAAACCACTGCTCAAAAACTACCTCTCAAAATCCAAGATTCCCTGCATTGGCGAATGTGGACTGGATCGCTGGATGCCAGATTTTGACATCCAAGCACAAGAAGATGCTTTCAACTTCCAGCTCGATCTCGCCAGCGAAATGAACGCCCCCATCTCAATCCATATCCTCAAAGCCTGGGGCTGGTTTATGGAAGTTTTAAGAGCCAGAAAAGCCAACTTGAACACAAAAAACACACCTCTTCCGGAACGCGGTTTTCTGCTGCATTCCTACAATGGCTCAGCTGATCTCATCCCAGAACTAACCGAAGCAGGTGCGCATTTTTCGTTTTCAGGATATTATTTAAGTAATATTAAAAAGAAACAATTACAAATATTTTTACGTGTTCCAAAAGAACGTTTACTTATTGAGTCTGATGCACCAGATATGCTTCCCCCAAAAGAATACATCACCCATCCCCTCCCCTCTAGCAGCTCTCAGAAACCTAGCGGGAAAGAACCCAACCACCCTGCCAATATCAAAGCTATTTTAAAAGGTTTAGCCTCAAAACTAGCCGCTGATCCTGGTGAGCTTAGCGATCAGATTTCAGAAAATTTCTCACGTTTTTTTCTTAGTAAATCGCCACAAAACCGCTAGCATTTTCCCGTGCTAGACAACTCAGACAGCTTAAGACCCATCTACATTTGTGGCTCCACTGCCACAGGAAAAACTGGGCTTTCCATCGCCCTTGCTAATGAAATAGGCGGAGAAATAGTCAATGCTGATGCCTATCAGGTGTATCAGGGACTAAACACCATCACCGCCGCACCCTCTGCTGAGGAACTCTCCCAAGCTCCGCATCACTTATTCGGCATACTCGATCCCACCGAAGATTTCGATGCCCAGCGCTACCTAGAGCTCGCTACTCCAGTAATCTCCGACATCCAATCCAGAGGAAACATCCCCATCATCGTGGGTGGATCTGGGATGTATCTGAAGTTTTTAACCCACGGACCATCGCCATTGCCAGCTGGTGATGATGAACTGAGAACCGAATTGGAGCGTTTTTCCGATGCCGAACTCATCGAAAAGCTGGAAAAGCTCGATCCAGCAGGAGCTGCGCAGACAAATCTGAAGAATCGCCGCTACGTCATCCGCGCACTTGAAATCTGCATCCTTTCTGGAAAACCCATGTCTGAACTGAAGACTGACTGGGAGAAAAGCAACTCAGAAACCGAGGCTCACTTACGCGGAGTTCTGCTAGATTGGGATAGAGAAGAATTACGCCAACGCATCCAAATCCGCACTCAGATGATGATGGATTCTGGCGTTATTGAGGAAGTTTCAGCACACCGAAATCTATCTAAAACCTGTGAAAAAGCCATCGGAGTGCGTGATATCCAATCACACTTGAGAGGAGAAATAACCAGAGAAAAATGCCAAGAACTAATCTATTTCGCCACCTGCCAGTATGCAAAAAGGCAGAGAACATGGTTTAGCAGAGAGCAATGGATCACTCCGATAAAAACCAATACTAATACTAGTGTAGATAATTTACTTACAATGACATTACAATCAATTTTACTTGATTAAATAAAACACTCCTGAAAGAGTCATATTCAATAAAATACCAGTAACCAGAGCCCACAATAGTGCTGTAGCTCTAGGAATCTCATTGAATCGCTTAAAACCAAATTGACGAAAAGCGAATAGTGAAAACCCAAGCCCGCAAATGGCATAGACTGTGACTTTGTATTCCGCGATGTAACGGTAGAAACCCATCCAATTTCTATACTCATCAAATGAACACATCAAAAAGACAAACATCGCTAATATCGAAAACTGAACTCTAGCAGTAATCGAATAAGAGGATCTCGTCAGATACAAAAGCACCAAAAACAGGGAAAATAACAAAATTGGCTGAATACTACTTTCCAGTAATTTTTCTCTCACCATGAGAGACACCCTCTCTTCTTCTGCCTGAAAATTCATTCGTTGTGCATTTTAGATTTTCTACTGAGGGAATATTAATTCAAATTCTACCGTTTAACTGGCTGCCCTAGATGCTCGATAAAAAACTTCGCTCGTCTGCATCTGCCATAGGTTGATTCTGCACAGCCGTGCCCTTTTCCAGGCATCACTAGAAGATCAAAGTCCTTCCCTGCTTTCACTAGTGCATCTGCCAGTTGCATCGTGGACGCAGGATCCACATTCTTATCTAGCTCCCCCACGCACAGGAAAAGCTTACCTGTAAGCTTGTGCGCATTCGTCACATTTGACTGCTCAGCATAATGTGGACCCACTGGCCAGTCCATCCACTGCTCATTCCACCAGATCTTATCCATACGGTTGTCATGGCAGCCACAGTCTGAGACGGCTACCTTATAGAAGTCACCATACTCCAGCAGTGCCGCTGTAGAACTCTGACCTCCAGCCGAGCCTCCGTAGATACCCACGCGCGAAAGATCCATCTGTGGGTATTTTTTCGCTGCTATCAAGTTGGTAATAAGTACCGTGATCGGTTGACAGTTCAACGCCGTAATTATCATTTAAAGGCGTTAATGCTGATTTTAATTGATCCTCTTGCGGGTCTAAACCGTATTTAATGTAACTGCCTTGTGAACCTTGTAATTTAAAGCGTAGATTGGGACCTAAGCTATATGAACTGCCATGCAATACCACTTCAAAATCAGCGTAGTGTAGCTGAACATGAAAATAGTCAGTGGTGCTTGCTGTTGGCCGCGTGATAAGGCATTTGGCTGTGAGGCTTACGGGTAAGCCAAATAAACACAAAACTTGATCGACTAAGTGTGCGCCGAGATCAAACCAAATACCTGTTGCTGGGCCGGGTTGTTCGCGCCATCTGTCACGTACATCAGGGCGGAACCGATCGAAATGGGATTCAAAATAGCGTAACTCACCGAGGCTTTGTTGGCTTAGACAGTGTTTTACTGTTAGGAAATCACCATCCCAACGGCGATTATGAAAAACAGAAAGCAGACGCTGTTGCTGTTTTGCTAACGAAGACAAAGTTTGAGCTTCTATACTTGTGGTTACCATGGGTTTCTCGACCACAACATGGCGATTATTTTCCAAAGCTAATTTTGCCAGAGAGAAATGCACATGGTTTGGTGCTGTAATGATGACTAAATCAATATCTGCATTTTTTATTAAAGACTCTGGTGTGTTGAAAAGCGTTACTTGTGGGTATTTTTCTGCGATTAATTGGCTTTGGGAGCTGCT
>CAKZMG010000289.1 GCA_937128235.1 uncultured Verrucomicrobiales bacterium | reverse complement strand
AGTATGCCAAGCATCCAGACGCGGAGTCCATGAGCTTCCCGGTGAGAGTCAGGGTAGCCGATGAGCTGCTCAGCGACCACGGATTTTTCATAAGGAAGTAATACGCAAGCAGCAACCACTCCGACAATAAGTAGGGCGAGTGGAATGAGAAATTTCCTCAAATGTTCTGGTATGGGTATGGCTGACATAGCTGATCTCTATGATCAACTCAGATGCTCATTCACACAAGCATTTAGAGTAGCTATTTCAGGGAGGGGGCTTAGGCGGCAAGAGATCCTGGCGTGTCGAAGACCAGTGATGGCTCGTGAGTAGCTACTGAGGTTTCTCTCTAGTGCTTTTTAGGTTAGTGAAAGCAGGGCAGTGAAGCATTATGCAGTATAGTGGTGTTCGTGTTCTTTAGGCTTCAGAGGTGAAAAAGGGGAGTTCCATTCAGGTTGTAATTTAGTGAGAATAGGTATAACGTCAGCTCATGCAAGTCACGTTAAAGCATCTCTATATTTCAGATGGACATAACTATTTCGGTCGCTACGGGAAGACCTCGCTAGGTCATCTGATCGATGAGAAAGAGAGTTTGGAACTAGTAGCAGGAAAGGGAATCAAGGGTGATCGCTTTTTTGATTACGAGGAAGACTACAAAGGGCAGATCACGTTTTTTGACCACGCAGTGTATGAGAAAGTGAGAGATGAAGTGATGAAAGGTGAGCTAGATCCTAGTAAATTTCGCAGGAATGTGATCATCGCTGGCGTGGATTTAAATAGTCTCATAGGAAAACGATTCACACTCAATGGAATAGAGTTCACAGGCTCTTGCGAATGCTCACCATGCTTCTGGATGGATGAAGCTTGTGCTGACGGAACCTTAGAATTTTTAGTAGGGAGGGGAGGTCTAAGAGCCAGAATACTCGATGATGGTGAGCTCAAAACTGGTGCCTATGAATTAGAAATTCTGGGTGATGCTCCAGTAAAAGATGAAGAAGAATGAAGAAATCTGAACCAGTAAAAATCACTAAGCTAGTAGGTGATGATGTGTGTGAAATGGATGATCTGGTGGCTGTGGAGGAGCCTCTGCAGATCACAGTGGATGGTGTGCCTGTCGCAGTGGTGATGCGGACGGTGGGCGATGATGAAGACCTTGTGATGGGCTTTCTGATGACGGAAGGGATCATTGAATCAGTAGCTTCTGTTAGACGTATTGATCTAGAGCAGAAGCAGAATCATGCGCTGGTATTTCTGGAAGATGATGTAGAGATAGACCTAGCTAGGCTCCAGCGGAATCTATACAGTGCAAGTAGCTGCGGGATATGTGGAAAGGCGAGTATCGATGAGGTTTTCCTACAAATAAAGAAATCTGATCAAACTAGAGGTAAGTTTTTTATCACCAAGGAAGCCCTAACTGAACTGCCTAACAGATTAAAAAAATCTCAAGATGTCTTCGAGCAGACTGGCGGATTGCACGCGGCGGGGCTGTTTGATAGTGAAGGTGAATTACTCATTATCCGTGAAGACGTGGGACGTCACAATGCGATAGATAAGGTAATAGGTAAGGCTCTAACAGAAGGAGTTGGTCTCACAGATGTAGTGCTCCAGCTATCTGGAAGAGTGTCGTTTGAAGTAGTGCAAAAAGCACTGATGGTAGGCATCCCGTTCATCTCAGCTATTTCCGCTCCTACATCCTTAGCCGTAAGTTTCGCAAAGAGGGGAGACCTGACTTTAATTGGCTTCATGCGCGGTGAGAAAATGAATATATACTCAGGAGCAGAACGGGTGCTGATAGTTTCCGAAAAAAGAACAGATACAGAAGTGACAATCTAGCGAAAATAAGGCAGACCACTAATGTGCAACTAACAATACAAGAA
>CAKZMG010000288.1 GCA_937128235.1 uncultured Verrucomicrobiales bacterium | reverse complement strand
TTGTCATGAGCGCAGGAACATGATAGTAATTTAGCGACTTGTAAAGCCATCATTTAGCCCAAAAGCCGATTTTTTCACGCTTTTAAGTATCTGCTGCATCTTGCAGCAGGGACGGACTGCGGCTGGAAGCCAAAGCTACTTAATAAAAACATCGGCAAAACAAAATAAAGGCATCTCATCCCAGACGAGATGAGATGCCTCACACACACTAGCAGGCGTTTTGGCCGTGACCTACTAGAGGAAAACACGAATGCAAAACATGGACATGGAAAACATGGAAAAGCATTCTACCTTTGTATTGGGAAACGCTTCCTAAACCGGACAAAATAACGATCATTTTTTTAATGCTCCGCCCATTGCGATCAAGATGAGTGAGTTCAAAACAATTTTCCGACAGGCATTAATAATACCATTTCCGCAGCCACAATCGAAAGAGACAGAACAGCGCGGTAGATTATCTAAGATATGAATGCTATTCATTCTCCATAAGATCAACCCTGTGAATAGGAGCATTAGAGGAATAAGGATGAAAAATGCGCCACGCCAGAAACGATGAATCCCCAGCGCAACTCCACACACAACCTCAAGAGCGGGAATGAAAATAGCAATGAGGTTCAGTGGCAGTGGTGAGGGAACACCATAGCCATGCAGTGCTGACATAAATTCCTCGATAGCGAGCAATTTTGAGAGCCCCATATAAGCAAAATAGACCCCCAAACTCAGTCTCATCATCATGCGTAGGCTTTTCAAACTTAAAAATGAAGTAGCCTCAACAGGTAATGCACAAGAATGGGTTTTCATTTTACCACCTCATTTCCATTTTCGATCCACTGCTTCACCCCTCCTTCTAAGATGACAATGTTGTCCGATTTTAATCCCGATTGTTTAAGAATTTTTTTAGCAATATGGCTATCTTCACACTTACCGCCCTGGCAGTAGATAATGACAAGATCCGCAGCCATGCATTTAGGCAGCACCTTAGGGAGATCATGAGCCAGGCGGTAACGGTTAAATTTCATCGCACCTCGGATATGACTCTCATTAAAGAGCTCATCCTTGCGCGCATCAACAAGAGCCCATTTCTTTTTTTCTGAGTCATTGTTAGATACGATTTCAGCAAAACCAACTTGTGATATTTTTCCTCTACCTCGCCAATCAACGAGACGAGACGGCTTCACTTCCTTAGCCGTGACAGGCTCAGTTTCCACTGGATCTATCGCTGGATAATAATCATAACCATACTGGATTCTTGAAACCGAAAAATGGTTCCAAGCGAGCGCGAGTAGCAGAGAGATGCAGATTAAAGCCATCGCCTGCTTTGCTAGGTTAATGAATGATTTACTCAGATTTTTCATCATTCACAACAGGTTGCTCCAGCGGGATCACGAGAACTGGAATGCTTACATGTGGTGTCCTCTCGCAGTTGGTATTAAAGCTAATAGATGCCTGACTCATCACCTTGAGTTGACTAGGATTTGTGGTGATAGTAAGCTCATAAATTTTCCCTTTCTCCACCTCCACCAAGCTTGTCTTAAATCTTTTATCTGGGCATTTCAGCATACTAAGCACCAGAGGTTTTTTGATCTGATTCGTAATGCGAATCACACGCTTACCCTGCTTCGCCTCACTCGGATTAAACACCGCAAAATCCGGCACCACTGTCACCTCAGACCATACCACACAGAGCAGATCTACTTCGATCTTAGGGTTCTTAGGATCATTGCTAAAAATAGTAGCGGACTTATGAACCTCACCATCCAGACCTTGGGTATTCAATACGAATGAAACCTTACCCGTCTTACCAGGGAGAATCTCTTTATCATATCCCGCTGACGTGCAGCCGCAGCTGTGTTCTATTTTGTTAATTTTGATCGGTTCAGTTCCAACGTTTGTGATGATGAAAGAATGCCTGAGGACATCCCCTATCAATACCCTACCAAAGTCCTGCGTTCTATCTGCCAGATGCACCCCTGGGCCTTTACGAGATGGCTGTATTTTTTGCACCTCTTGAGCATGTGCAGCAGTAGGAATGAGAGCTAGTGTTAAACTCAGTGTAAAAAGAATAATAGCTTGAAGTTTCATAATGATTAAAGTGTGTGTGAGTGTTATAGTTTAAATTTAGAGTAAAAAAGCTCGGCAGATCTGCCATTGATCTACAGTGAAATCGAACATCACTGCCGAGCCTGAATTATTTTAGAGATCACTCATCAAAACCGATGATGAATGCTGTTTATCTATTCGAGCGTCTTCTCATTGCCCGAGCAGGTTTACCATCAATAGTAAGTCCTGAACCTTGACCTGCACCTGGTCTGACCGCACTTTTCGTTTGGTTCCAGAAGTAGTCACTTTTTACTTTTAGAGCACAATCTGGTAGTTTTATATTGGGCTTCGAGTTATTGTTTGTGATAATTTTAACGGTCAACCATAGGCGATAAGTTCTACCTTTTTGTAAGCCTGTAAACGTTGGTAACGTTCCTACAAAACCATTTCCATTTGCATTAACTCTCCCTGCTGCTGTTCCTACTACAGGTTTTGGATCTCCTGGGTATGGATAGTTTACTCCACCATCATGTAAGCTCCAGTTTAGAGCAAAGCTTGTGATATTTGGATCCAGTGTTTTTAGATAGTTGATATACGCTTGTATCTGATTCAAACAGGTAGAAACACTTGCCGGATTAAACTTAATATCATATCTAGAATTACCCATATGATCCCAATCCATAGTCAAACATTTGAAATCTGGGCAACATGCTGTAGCCGGATCTGGCTTAGGCTTATCTGGTGGGCAAACACAATCGTTGTTAAGCCCAGGTTTTACTCCATCAATACTTGTTCCTGCTGTTTTAACAGGCAAGACGTATCCGTTAATTATAAAATTCCCTTCAATAAAGTAATCAAATCCTTTCGTTGGATCATACCCTTTCATCCCTTTTAACTTCTCACAGGGAGGTAGTTTAAAAGTGAAGTATCCATTCCTAGAAAATATCCCAGTTTGCTGAGTAGCAGCAGAAATGACGACTCCGTTTTGTAATAATGAAAAGGTAAACTGCCCAGTTCCAGAAATTTTGCCTGCAAGAGGAACCGTGTATTTGATGGTTACATAGCCACCTTTAGTTGCAGTTGGACATTCAGTCTTTTCTGAAACTATATCAATCGTTCCTGTTTTGTCTCCTTTGCAGTTTCCGCAGAAATCATCAATATAGGTATATCCGAAATGACCTCCATATCCACAATCGACATTGATGAATTGAATCGTAACTTTCTTACCAAGCTGTCTAGTCAAATTGATCCTAGCACATGACCAGTCTCTGTAAACAAGTGCTTCACCTCGATACATTTTCTTTTGGAAAAACGGATTTGTCTGATCAGCTTTTAACTTCGAAAACCCTCCTCCTAAATCTACCAACTCTGGTATAGGATTACCAGATGCATCTAATACACGCACCTCAAATCCAGGCTGCACAGCGAGTTCATGGTTATGGGGATTTTGGAATACACAAGCATACCAGAACTTTAGATCCATCTCATTATTAGTAACAACAAATGTTTTGGATATTAACTCCGCTCCATAATTCGGTTTCGCATTTCCTAGTCTTAATGCTTTCTGCCCACCATGCTTGACGCTAATCCCACAGAGTGGATCCGTTGCCGCTGGTTCAGCAGACGACGGTAAGATAGTATGGTGTGCTGTATATGTGTGCAATACTCCAGGTGATGCTCCCGCCGATAATGGTAAAATCAAAGCACCATTAGAATTTATTCTCCCATAAGCAGCGTCCCATGTACCATTCAGTGGTGATTCAAAGTTACCGTTCCAACATGCTTTAGATATCCTTCTAGTAGAATAACCAGCGATTTTACGAAGCCTCAGGAGCTTGTAGCGATTCTGGTAATCTTTTTCTATTTTGAGGAATTCTTCAAGTGGCATATCTTTTCTTAAGTTAGGCGCATGCCCAGCCATACGCTCATAACGTTTTTTCAACACTTGAAGATCTTTCATATTTTCAGGCCTCAGCTTAGCATCTCGCGCTTGTTCCACTATTTTTTCATTAGGAACAGCAGGCTTCGCTGCTTCTCTTGTTTTCTTTCTCGGTATCCTCGGTCTAGCTGGAGTTGGCTGAACCTCTTTAGGTTTCTTACCAGGAGTGATCCTTTTAGGATGCTTATAATCGCTTGCTTTTTTCTCCTGAGCATTTTTTTCCACTACCTCGAACTTCGGTTCTTCTTTTGGATCATCCGCTGCATAAAGCTGGCTAGTCATGCCAGTCATTGACAGCATTCCTATTGCTAAAAACTGGGTAACCCCTATTTTATATTTTAGTTTCATAATTTGGTTTAGTTAGTATTAGTGACATCTCTTCCTTGATGAAAAGATGCTCTATCCTTCTCTTGGGAAACCAACTGAGGGCTGGACAAAATAAAGGCTAGAAAACAAAAAAACTTACCTCTGAAGGTACACAGTTATCCCAAGATATAACTCTAAACTCAAAAACTAAGAACACACCAGATCCACTGCCAGCTTAATGGCGTGGAGCATGGATTCGTGGTCGGCTAGGCCTTTACCCGCTATGTCAAAGGCTGTGCCGTGGTCTGGGCTGGTGCGTGGGTGGCTGAGACCTAGGGTGGTATTTACGCCTGTGGCGAAATCTAGTAACTTAAGCGGGATCAACCCCTGGTCATGATACATGCAGAGCACCGCGTCATACTCTCCCTCCGAGGCTGGCTTGAAAATAGTATCCGCTGGATGAGGACCGCTGAAAATATTTCCTTTCCGGTCGAAGAGTTGGTTTAATTTAGCAATAGCAGGTGCGATAATTTGCTCATCTTCACTGCCAAATGCTCCGTTCTCTCCAGCGTGTGGATTAAGCCCGCAGACGGCTATTTTTGACTCGCCATCTCGCTTGTTAGACTTCCTTTTCTGCCGACAAAATTTCTCTAACAGATTCCCAACACGAATAATCTCACTCTCTCTGAGCGATGAAGAAACCGTGGAAATAGGAACATGGATTGTCACGAGAGCGACTGTGAGCTTCTCTCCCGTGAGGCACATGGCGTGATCCACGCAGTTTAGCCTTTCGGCAAAAAATTCTGTCTGTCCAGGATATACGAAGCCGACTTTATGCAGGCCTTCTTTAGCCACTGGAGCGGTGACAATGGCATCGATTTCCCCAGCTTTTACGAGTCTAACACTTTCCTCCAGAGCATCCAGTGCCGCCTGCGCAGAAGCGATGTCTGGCTTACCCGGGACAGCATCGATCCGATCACCGATAATGCGAAACTCCACATCGCTAGGGCACCACTCAGCTAATCTAGGGTCAGCCAGAGCGGCAGTGACTATCTCAGGTCCTATGCCTGCTTGGTCACCTAAAGTTATCCCTATTTTCTTCAAAACTTACACCAAATCAGATGCAGTGACAGATGTCTTCTTGCGCGTGCCTAGGAAGATAGCCTGATCCACTACGCGCGTCTGCGAGTCATCGAATCTATAGCCATGACAATTTGAACAAGTAGTGGAATTAGAGCCCACAATAGAATCACAACACTCACAAACCTTGTAGGCTGATGGGTTTGAGGCTATTTCTTGAGCTTTCTGTAGTCTCTCGCTACTGATCTGCTTATTAAATATCTTATTATTCGTCTTGCTCATGGATGTTTCACAGGTTGCCCCATCTCGCATCATACTGCAAGCGAGATTTTCTGAGGCGGTTAATTTAACTAAATTTCTGGATCAGCAGACTAGCATTGTGTCCACCGAATCCGAATGAATTACTCAGTGCTGCCTTCACTTCCGCTTCACGCGCTACGTTCGCACAGTAGTCGAGATCGCACTCTGGGTCTTGGTTTTCTAGGTTAATCGTAGGCGGGATAACGCTATCCTGCATCGCCATCAGACAAGCAGCTAATTCCACACCACCAGCAGCTCCGAGGAGGTGACCAGTCATTGATTTTGTCGAGCTCACGAGGAGTCCGTCCTTAGCGTAGGAACCGAAACTTTTCTTAATCGCCTTAGTCTCACAGATGTCTCCCATCGGAGTAGATGTACCGTGTGCATTCACGTAGGAAACATCTTCTGGATTCAGCTTCGCGTGCTTGAGCGCCATATCTATACAGCGGCTCGCTCCCTCACCTTCGGGATGCGGAGAGGTCATGTGGTAAGCATCCGAGCTCACTCCATAGCCTGTGAGTTCTGCATAAATTTTAGCCCCGCGCGCCTTCGCATGTTCTAGCTCCTCGATGATCACTACGCCAGCACCCTCACCCATCACAAAGCCATCTCTGCCAACATCAAACGGACGCGATGCACTCTCTGGGTCATCATTTCTGGTAGAAAGTGCGCGCATGTTAGAGAATCCGGAAAGTCCCATCGGCAAGATAGTGGACTCTGCTCCAC
This sequence comes from uncultured Verrucomicrobiales bacterium, assembly GCA_937128235.1. Taxonomy (GTDB): domain Bacteria; phylum Verrucomicrobiota; class Verrucomicrobiia; order Verrucomicrobiales; family Akkermansiaceae; genus Rubritalea. The sequence goes on along the minus strand of CAKZMG010000288.1, from coordinate 1,218 downwards.
CTGCAATAAACGCATCTGCATCGCCAAATTTAATCATTCTCCACGCTTCACCGATGTTGTGATTAGCCGTGGCACAGGCTGTTACGATGACCATATTTGGTCCACCGAAGCCGTATTCCATGCTGATCATTCCACTAGCGATGTTAGAAATCATCATCGGGATCACGAACGGAGAAACTCTTCCAGGTCCACGCTTGATCAGCTTCTCATGCTCACGCTCAAGTGTACCGAGTCCACCGATTCCGCTCCCGACCATCACGCCAACGCGAGTTTTATCCACCGCTTCTGGGTCTAGTCCAGAGTCCTCCATCGCCATCTTAGAGGCACCGAAGGCTAACAGCGTGTATTCATCTGCACGACGAGCGTCTTTAGGATCATTGAAATATGGCTTGGGGTCAAAGTCCTTCACCTCACCGCCAATGTTTACGGAGTATCCCTCGGTATCCATCTTCGTGATATTGCTGATGCCACTGCGTCCATTCTTCAAGCCATCCCATGTGCTCTGGAGGTCATTTCCGAGTGGGCTGATCGCCCCTATTCCTGTGATTACTACTCTGCGCTCATTCATAAAATTGTGTGTGCTACTGTTCTGCTGAAAATTATCGAAAATTTTCCAGCCAAGTGCAAGCCAGATATACGCGAGTTTGTTAATATTGTGAACGCAAGCAGAACCACTCCAGCTTTTCTAGTGGCTACGCCGCTTCAATAGTCATTGGTTTATTAATCCTTTGTCGGATTCTTTGCTATCGAGTTTGGCAAGTTTAGCACTCACCATCTCTGTAATATCTCGAAGTGATCGCATTTCCGCAGCTTCTGCATCGGAAATCTTGATCTCAAACTCTTCTTCAAGTGCCATCATTAACTCTACATAGCCAAATGAATCTAAATTCCAAATCACCAGGTAATCAGCAGTCCAGTCATCATCTGGCTCTAGTAAATCATAGTTTTCTCCTAATTGCTCAATGAATACCCTTCTCACCTGAGTGACCACATCCTTATCTATGGAAGAGTTCTTGAAAAATGTTCTATCATAATCTTCATCAGACCTAACTGCTCGATTAGAGAAAAGCTCAGCTAATTTTAGTTTATCCTTCTTATCAGAATCAAAGATCCACATCAACGCAGTACAAACCACGAAAGACAATAAAGTTATGTGCCACGCTTCCATTTATTCTTTAAGGTTTCATCATTCCCATCACCCCAGACTCTTATCATACC
>CAKZMG010000287.1 GCA_937128235.1 uncultured Verrucomicrobiales bacterium | reverse complement strand
TAGACACCTCCATCGAAATGGCAGGTCTCTACGCACTCGTAAGCGCGTGGAATGCCCTCCACGAAATCACTAATCAGATAGAACAATAAATTATGTTAGAGTTTACACTATTTAAAATCCCAGTGCGAGTGGAGCCAGTATTCTGGATCACAATGGGGCTACTAGGCTTCTTGAGCAACCAAGGAGGAGGAGCTGGTGATGCCATTTTACTTGGTGCTTTATTATTTGTCGTAGCTGGATTTATTTCCCTGTTGATTCATGAGATGGGACACGCACTGATGATCCAGAAATACAAGTTACCCACTGAAATCGTCTTATCATCATTTGGCGGATACGCTACTCATCCGGCTGGAATACTCACTCGCACCCAGTCATTTCTAGTCACACTTGCAGGACCTCTACTCCAAGCTCTATTTGGAGCAGCTGTCTATTTTTCTATCCCCTATTTAGATTTACCTAACTCTATGATTAGAGACTTTGTAAGCTATTTATGGATACTCAGTATATTCTGGGCAGTTTTAAATTGCATCCCAGTCTTACCAATGGACGGCGGCAGAATGTTAGAAGCTGCTTTAGGACCGCGTAGAATCAAGCTAACCATCACTATCAGTATGTGTGTAGCCATAGCTGCATGTGTTGTAGGTTTTTCTATTGGCTTTCACTTCCTCGGTATCTTCATGGCTATGTTTGCCTTCCAGAACTACCAGATGCTAGAGAGATACAAATAGTAAATCACACACCTTCTAATTTCATTTGGCACATTCCCAAACTGGCAGTAAAGTATTCATATGCCAGACAACCTATCGCCCATAACCTACACCACACCTGAGAAACGTAGCTGGACCAGCTTCATCCCTGCCAGCTTGCGTGGACTACTAGCTGCCGTGGCTTTCGTGTGGGTTTTAGAAATCTTAGACGCTGTTCTCCACTTACATTTAGACGCATTAGGAGTTCACCCCCGCACACTCTTTGGACTCATCGGCATTCCGCTGATGCCCTTCCTACACGGAGACTTCTCGCACCTACTCTCCAACACATTCCCATTTCTCGTTCTGGGATGGATCGTGCTAAAAGCTGAAAAAGAAAACTTTATCGTCGCCACTACTACCATCATCTTACTCGGTGGAATCGGCACTTGGGTCATCGGCAGAAGCGACATCCACATCGGAGCCAGCGGACTAGTTTATGGCTACTTTGGCTATGTCATGATTCGCGCATTTCTTGAGAGAAATTTACCCTGGATCGTGACTGGCCTCTTAGTAGGATTTTTCTATGGCAGCATGATATTTGGAGTGCTGCCCATCTTCAAACAAGAAATCTCCTGGGAAGGTCACCTCTGCGGAATGGCTGCTGGAATGTGGTTTGGCTGGAGAAGATCTAAGGAAATGAAGGCGCTGAAAGTTGACTCCCCATTATAAAATCATTCACACGAAGATACAAAGAAGCCCGGCTTGCATTGAATCAAGGCGGGCTTCAAAAATTAAACTGATTTTCTTCAGTGTAAGCTAAAGAAACTATCTTTTACGGCGAGCTATAAATCCTAACGCTCCTAGCCCAAGAAGCGCGGTGCTTGAGGGCTCGGGCACAGTAGTAACTGAAACGCTATCAAGCACAATACCCGCTTCACTGACAGATGAGCCATTAGTCACAGCGAAGGATGAATCTCCTGATTGTGGAATATTCTTCAATGCTGTAAATGAGACACAAAACTTCTGCCACGCTATTCCATTTGAATCTAATGCCGTATCACTCCATCCGCTATTCGCCGCCATGTTAAACTCTGCTCGCTCTTGCCCACCGACTCCAGTGACAGTACCCACACCCGAAGTGATCGTAAGACTACTAATGTTATCTCCATTGATCAAATCATGAGACTCAATCAGAAGCCTTCCGCTATCAGAGGCACTCGCCATTGATGCCCAGACACAAATTTCATAAGTTTTCCCTACCTCATAGCCTATAGCTGGGTTCGGATAGACACACTGACGATTCGGAATATAAGCGTATGTGTCTCCCTCATGAGCATCAGTACTATCGACAATCTTAGTGGTTTCATCCATATTGATCTCTGATCTAGTTGTGGAAATATCTGTATTATACTTACCCTGGCTAGAGTGAGTGAAGGCTAATCCTCCAGCGAAATTTTCTGTTTGCGGAGATGCTCCTAAGTTTTCAAAACCAAAAAATGTGGTTTGAGCTTGGGATGTTATGGCAAGAACTCCTATAGAAGCTACTGATAGTATTGTATTTTTCATAGTTTTTAATTAAGTTTAGATTTTATTTTTTAAGGGGATGGTTATGTAAAACATGCTTTGGCAAAATGCTTTTCTAACGCATGTAGGAACAACGAAAGAACTTTTTCACTAGCATGATTCTCATTTATAATTAACATATTTTAGAAGTCAATAAATATAGAATAACTTTTTATCATATCTTTGAAACATCAGTAATGGCAACCTGATCTTAATAGATCTATTCTTGTTTCTAAACCTATTGTTTCTGGCTTGTTATCAGTCATGCGTGACACTATAGCTTAGCCATGCAGATAAGAAATAAGCACGGAGAAAAGATAGATCATGCTTTCCATGATGTCGATGGCGTGAACGATAAACTAGTGATCTTGGCACATGGAGTAACCGGTGACAAAGATCGCGAAATGATGGTGGAGCTATCTAACATGCTCGCTAACATGGGCTGGCCAACGATGCGCATTTCATTCAGTGGCTGTGGAAATAGTGAGGGAAAATTTACAGACGCTACCATTTCCAAAGAAAGCGATGACCTAGTGGCGATACTTGACCAGGTAAAAGGCACTAAAAAAATAGCCTACATCGGATATAGTATGGGTGGAGCCGTTGGTGCGCTCACTGCCGCTAAGGATGACAGGATTAGCGTGATGGTATCGCTCGCCGGCATGGTGCGGACGAAGGTATTTGCGGAGACTGAATTTGGCGATGTAGTGCCTGACGAAGGCTATATGTGGGAAGACGAGGAGACTCCCCTTTCACAGAAATTTATGGATGATCTGAGACAGATTGATACTGTCATTCCAGCAGTAAAAGACATTCGTTTACCATGGCTACTCCTCCACGGATCTGAGGATGATGTGGTGCTTCCAGATGACAGTGTACATCTCTTTAATCACCTCAAAGGAAAGAAAAAACATGTAGTCATAGAAGGAACAGACCACTCGTTTGCAGGTCACTGGGAGGCACTCGCTGGTCATATCGATGAGTGGCTGAAAACTTACCTCTAAGAATTGTGAGCTAATTTTACTTAGATGAGCATTAGTGATGGTTGCTCTAGAAGTTTTTTAATTTCGTTTAGGTAGCCTGCGGCGACTGCTCCATCGACTACGCGGTGGTCGCAGCTCATGCCTATATTCATGCGCATTCCTGGGACGACTTCGCCATTTTTAACAACTGCTTTTTCGATAATACCACCCACGCTGATGATCGCGGCTTGTGGTGGATTCACGATGGCATCAAAGCTATCGATCCCCCATGCTCCGAGGTTAGAAATAGTAATCGTTCCGCCATCAAATTCATTTGGTTTGAGTTTATTATCCCTCGCTCTGACTGCCATTTCTTTGATCTCCTGCGAGATAGCCAGGAGTGATTTGGTCTGAGCGTTTTTGACGACTGGAGTCACGAGTCCGTCATCCACTGCGATGGCGATGGAGACTCCAACATTGGCAAACTGGACGATGCTATCACCATTAAATGAAGCATTGACCTCTGGAACTTTAGCGCAAGCATTGATCATGGCTTTTACGACAAAGTCATTGAAGGTGAATTTGTTTCCGTGGGATTGCTCAGCTTGAGCATTTACTTGTTTTCTGAGAGCCATGAGTGGCGCGGCATCTACTTCTACGTGGAGGTAAAAGTGTGGGATAGTCTGCTTCGATGTGAGCAAACGTTCCGCGATAATTTTTCTCATTCCACTGAGTGGGGTGACCTTATCTTCACCTGCCACTACAGGGCTGATTGCGGATGCTGCCGGAGTTGCTGGAGCTGGAGCTGGTATAGGTTTAGCTACTGGTGTAGAGACTGCCTGTTTGATCGCCTCGCCAGCACTCGCGACTGTGTTAGCCACTGCAGAAGCTACGGGACTAGCCACTGCCACTGCCGCTGCTGCAACTTTTGCTACCGTAGTATCCACAGCCGAGGCTACAGAAGAGCTACCTGCATTTTCAATATCAGAAGCCGTTATTCTTCCTCCTGGGCCAGTGCCTTGAACAGAAGCTATATCCGTGCCTTTCTCAGCGGCTAACTTTCTGGCTAGTGGTGAAATTTTAATACGCCCGCCATCTGAGTTAGATTGACTGGCTACTGGAGGAGTTGCAGATGTTGCAGGAGAGGCTGCTGCTGGAACTGCTGTTGGAGTAGCTGCTGGAGTTGCAGAAGATTCTTGTGCTGGAGCTGGTGGAGTAGAGGCATCGTCTCCATCTTCTGCTAGAACACCTAGTGCGGTTCCAACTGGAACTTTCTGCCCAGCTTCAACGAGAATTTCTGTGAGAACACCTTCGTCAAAAGCTTCCATTTCCATAGATGCCTTATCAGTTTCGATCTCGGCAATAACGTCTCCTATCTCTATTTCATCTCCTACTGCTACGTTCCACGAGATAAGAGTTCCCTCAGTCATGGTGTCTGAGAGCTTTGGCATTTCTATTTTTACTGACATGAGATTCTAATGATTTGGTTGAGTTGGTTTATGCACTTAGTTGTCTTAAAAAATGAGACTTTGAGCAAGGAATATCTATACTTTTCTCGGTACAGAAATAAGCGACACATGTGCTAAATCATCACATGTATAAAAAACAACGCTCACTCGGTAGAACCAAGTGAGCGTTATCTCGTAGGTGTGTGTTTAGTATGTGGTGTTTATGAAATTAATTATCTTAGATGAAAATATGCGACCTATGGTGCAAGTGTCTTCATGGTAGGAATGAGACCAATATGCGGCTCACCTGATCCTGACTGACCTGTAGCGCGTGAAAGAACACTCTTATTGATGATTCCGCAGCACTGTGGCTTAGGACAGAATGATGATCCACACTTACAGCAGTAGTGTTTTACTTTTACTGTTTTCTCAACAGTAGTCATGCCTCCTTTGGCACCTGTGTATTCATTAACTAGAATTTTCTTTTCTCCAGTGATGCTTCCCACCTTACCGAAATTACAGCAAGAAGTGAAAAGAACTGCGAATAGAGCCATAGCGAAGAGTTTGATCGTGGTTTTCATAGATAAATTGAATACTAGTGACCTCGGCGGGTAATTCAAATAAAATCCTCATTATTTTTTACATTCACTCTAACAAATTCTACAAAGCATTGATTTATCATAGGTTAGAAACTTACCTCTAGCTACCAAACTGAATCGTTTTTATCTCAAATGGTTTAATTTTCATTTGTATCTCACCATTGTTAGAGTCTAATTCGCTAAGCTCATTCTCCATTAGATCAATCTCACTTACCGTTGACTCGGCATGAAGTGATGAACTTACACACACTTCACCACGCGATTGATACGCCTCATAAATCCGCACTACAGCAGCATCTGTGCGCTCAGCTTTTTTCACTGCCTCAATAAATACTCCAGGGCGATTCACCGCAAAGAATGATTTCTCTGAAGGCAGATCTCCCTCATGCTCATCGGTCTTTTGTATCACTAGCGGAACATTGAGCGCATAAGCTTGCTCAATCACCTGACCTTGCTGAAGTGACCCAGCATGTGGTAGGAGTGAGTAGGTAAACTGATGCACTCCTCTATCCGCCTCTGGGTCTGGAGCATTCGCTGCCTTGAGAAGTGTGAGACGCATGTTGTTGCCCTTGATGTCATACGCGTACTTACAATCATTTAATAATGCCACTCCGTAATCTGACTCAGATAGGTCTGCCCATTTGTGCGCGGGGACCTCGAACTTAGCAGTATCCCATGAGGTGTTATCATGCGTGGATCTCTCTACGTGCCCATACTGGATTTCATAGCTAGCGCGATAGCTAGAAATATCTACCGGGAATGACACTTTAAGTAAGCGGTCTCTCTCCTGCCAGTCCACTTCAGTTTTAAAATCTACTCTACGGCTACCAGCATCGACTACAATCTGCTGCTCAATCTGAGACTGACCAAATGATCTGCTAACATGAAGCACGACCCGGAGGTCAGTGTGATGCACTATACTTACTATTCCGTGTTCTGTTAGACTTTCTACGCTCTCATTGTAAAAGAAATCCACATCCCAAGCGTTCCATTTGTTAGGGTAATCCTTGTGGATCTGGAAAACGTTTCCAACTTCTCCTGGAGCAATCACTTCACGACTGCTCTCTACATCATAGAAACTTTCAATGAGTCCAGAATGACTAATTAATATGCTGATTAAACCATTATAAATTTTCATCCCATCGTCCGTGTGCTCCACCTCCACTGCTGACACTCCCACTGGAAGAGCATCTGCTTCCTGTGCTGACTCACCTGAAATGACTGCGTAACCACACTGCGGAACGGTAACCAATGCCAGATCACCAGTTGGGAGTTCCACCACTTCATTTCGAGTCTGAGTCAGTGAATTAAAGATTAAGATAGGATCTGTTAGACCGCTCGTATCTACTAAATTACTAAGCTTCTTCATCGCAACATTTCTCACGGCAAGCGCAATCGCCTCAATGTTAGGATAGTCGATACGGCAGTCTTCATACACCCAGTGAATAGATGAACCTGGGATGATGTCGTGGAATTGATTGAGCAATAAAAGCTTCCAAGCTCGGTCTAATGCTCGGGCTGTTAGGTTTCCATGCTTTGCTCTAATATGCCCCGCCACATCCCAGACTGGAACATTTTCTGTTGCAGGCATTATCTCTAACAGATCTTCTTCACCGAGTGCTTGCATGATGACTTGGAGCATCTCTGCATCGCGCAGGAGAAGCTCGCAGCGGCGGTTCATCATTTTCACATAGGCTTGGCTAGTGAGGGTGCCTCGGTGAAGTTCTAAATAGAGCTCACCTTTCCAGACCGGTGGATCTACCGCATCCACTTTAGCCTGATCAAAGAAATCTAACACCGTTCCCATTTCTACTTTAGGAAGCCCCTCAAAATCACTGTAGCGACGGGCTCTTTCTATCTGATCAGTAGTAGGTCCGCCACCTCCATCACCATATCCGAAAGGAATAAGTGACTTACTCGCTCTATCGGCATCACGGAAATTCTTCTGTGAATGCATGATCTCTTTCGCTGTTAGATTACAGTTATAGGTATCCACTGGAGGGAAATGAGTGAAAATTTCTGAACCATCAATGCCTTGCCAGTTGAAGGTATGATGAGGGAACTTATTGGTATCGCTCCATGAAATTTTCTGAGTCAGAAAACTATGAATCCCAGACTTCGTTAAAATTTGCGGTAGCGCAGCCGCATAGCCAAAGACATCTGGAAGCCAGAGATCTTTAGTTTCTGTTTCAAATTCATCGATGAAGAAATTCTTCCCATGAATAATCTGACGGATCAGTGACTCGCCCGAGGTGATGTTACAGTCTGCCTCCACCCACATACTACCGATGACTTCCCATTGACCACGCATTACGGCGGCTTTGATTTCCGCATAGATGGATGGATAGTATTTCCTCATCCAGAGATACTGGACTGGCTGGGAGCATGCGAACTGATAATCTGGATAACGCTCCATGTAGCGAAGCACTGTGATAAATGTGCGCGCACATTTACGGATGGTCTCACGCAGCGGCCAGCACCAGGCGGTGTCAATGTGCGCGTGTCCCACTGCTGTGATCTCATGATTCGTATCGCCATTGCTCCTGCTAAAACTATCTAACAGAACCATCCGGGCCGCCTGCACACAGTATGGATTCCCTGGTTCCAGCTCTTGGCAAGATTCATTCAATGCGCGCAAAAGCTGCCCACGTCTAGGCAGATCCTCAGCCATGACAAACATTGCATCCGAGATACTCGTGAAGTCCATGAGTAGCTGGTAAGCTTCATCATCACGCGTCGCTAGCTCCGCGGTATGAAGCTGAAAAAGCGGCTCGCCATCATACTCAGGCATCAATAAATCACCATCCCCCCAAAACCATTTCGCTGCAGGATTAGCCGCAGCCTCGACATAGAATACGACTTCTTCACCACCCACAGCAGAGTCGATTAGAGGTATAGATTGGCGGTTTCTGTTCACGGCAATGAGGGGTTTCCCGTCTTTCCAGACTATCCCCTCTCTACCAAAACCTTCATTCTCTTCAAAACTGAGATTCACCAGAGCCACCACCTCTTCACCCTGCCACTCTAGCGGAACAGTGCCGCTAAATTTAAACCAAGTGGTATCCCATTTCGCGCCCCACTTCCCCCCTACTTCAAAAGGTTTAAACTCTCGTGAAATAGCTTCTCCATAGGGGATAGGCTCACCACCCACATGGACAGCTTCTACGCTAAGGGTAAGTTTTTCACGGTTTATAAGTGGACGTATAAAACGCTCAGGAGCCACTCTGATGCGCTCCTCAATTACGGGTGTTAGCTTTTGCATTTTAGCACTACGTTACTTGCCATTAAGCTTATTCACTACGTCTTGATTGATGGTGAAATTAGAACTACCAAACTGTTTCACCTTTCCGTCTTCTTTCACTAGGTATTCAAACATCTTGATCGGCTTCACCCCTTTCACCGTGGACATGAGGTAAACACGAATACAGAGAGCTTCCTTCCCGGTACTTCCTTCGAGTGATTTAGTTGCAAATTGGACTTCATTTAAACCAGCCAGACCTCCACCCAAGACAACCTCAGACATCTTCGTATTCTGGAATCTGTGGTTAGAAATTTTATTCACCTTCATCTTCACCTCTCTACCCGGGCAGAAGGCGTAAACTTTAGCGATGTATTGAGCGGGTTGAACTGCAATCGGCATCTGTGGAATCACACCCGATGGCTGGAAATCCTTCTGTTTGATGTAGCTATAATTACCCGCCTTGAGCTGCTTACGGATATCTAACAGTTCGTTGAGTCGGATAAATTCTGCTTTATCATACTTCCACCTTCCGCGTTCATTGACGAAATTTAGAAGTAATATATTCTCTGGTGGATTACCACCCACACCGAAATCCACTTTACCAAAATACACTGCTGTAGCTGTAGCTCCTTTTGCGCTCACGCTCACAGGCTTCAGCCCAGCCAATGCAGGTGGGTTTACTGGCACTTGAAAAATCCATGCGGGAAATGCTTTCTTTTCAGAAACGATCCGATTTTTGATATGCTGTTGCCTATGTCTAGCGGTATATTGCGCCCACAAGTTGTAATTTTTCTTGATCATTGCCGTCCTCCATTGCATGTAAACACCTTCAAGCTGAGATTTCAGCGGCGCATTCACAGTGACCACCTGAACTTGACCTTGCGTTTCCACACTCACCAAACAGAGAGTGAAAAGAACGGAGCATAAAGTTAATAATCGTTTGTTCATAAATGAATATTGGCACTGATTCGGTAGGATTTAAAATAAAAAAACATCGTTTACAAAAGAAACAACCATATTCATCCTCTCACCAGTCACCATGGAGCCAGAAACTATCATCGACAATAACTCACCCACTCTGCTAATGCGCGAGCAAGAGCTGCTGAAGGGAGAAGTCATCCATACCTACAAAAGGATTGAGGGGGAGGAAGGCGAGACTAATCTCGATGCACATTTTCTCTATCCAGAAGACTTCCTAGAAGATGAGCAGCGCACTGCCATCGTGTTCTTTCACGGTGGAAAATGGGATAACCAAATGGTGAGTCAATTCGCCCCTCAAGCACTGCATTTTGTGCTTCGAGGAGCAGTTGTCATCCTCGCTGAATACCGCGTGTCATCCATCCATAAGAGCACGCCTAAAGAAGCGATAGAAGACGCGCAGTCACTCATCTTATGGTTACGCGAGAGCCATCTCTTCCTTGGAGTTAATCCGCATAAGATCATTGCCTGCGGTGCTGGTAGCGGCGCTCACATCGCACTCTGTGCTGCGGTGAATCCTGATGTGGAGGACAATGGACTATTTGATAGCCGTCCGAATGCGCTCATCCTATACAGTGCGATCATTGACACGACTAAGAAAACCGCTGCCTATGAGCTCTTTGAAGACAAAAAAGCAGCTATTAAAACCAGCCCAACTCGCTGCATATCCAAGAACGCACCACCGATGATTTTTTATCATGGCTCTGCTGACCAAACCACACCGATCGGGGACATAGAGCAGTTCACCAAGAAGATGCAGCGCAAGAAAAACACCTGCATGTTTTACCCATTCAAGCAAGGAACACACAGCTTTTTTAATTTTAATGTGAACCAAGAAAACTTCGTCAGATCACTAGAAAGCTCAGACTACTTTATTGCCGATCACGGCTTTTTAGACGATGCTCCAGAAGGTACCTTTATCGGTGATTATAAATAATCTCTCCAACCTCTGCCCAGCCCAGGTAGAACGCCTTTAATCTTATCATCAGGTATCTCACCGCCTGCACGTTTGATGATGTTTTGAGCCACACAGCAGCAGTTTGATCGTGGGATTCCACTACTCGTTTTCCCCCATGGAAAAATTCCATTAAACGCATAGTTTCCATGCATTTCATCTAGTACTTCCTCAGCGGCTGATAACACAGCCATACTCCACTCATCCTCAGTCAGATGATCAGGTGGAGAAATTTCTAACAATCCGCGAGCGGCATCTCTATCATAATCGCGTTTGTAATCTCTGATAACATCTAACATTCTGCCATTCTTAACACCAGAAAAGGTTGTTTTATTCCCTTCCGCATCAGTAACCTCAAGCCACACGTGAGTCCCCCGCCCCAAGAACGATCCCTCAGCTTTATTTGCTTTTAAAATTACCATCTAGTCCAAGATACACGATATTGAGGATATAGCTCATATTAAACACGACTCACCAAAACAAATTCATTCAATCCCGCTGCAATACTGAAAAAATTTTGTACCCCTGGCAGACAAGCTTCTACCATAAGCTCTCCCATTTCACTTGGGGAGCCATCTACTAACTCAAGTTTACTCAGCCCCTCAGAAGCCCTCACCACCTGACTCTGGCTAAGCACTCGTATTTCCCCATACTCAGTGTAAATTTGCGTGTTCCTCCCCTCATCCACTATCATTTTTAATATTTTATCTTGTGGAAATTTATCCAAAAAGCTCGCCCAGCAGTTCTCAAAACCAAAGCTCATCCACTCCCCCTGTCCGAACCCCTCCAGAACCTGCAAAGCTTTATCCATGTCCTCTAAAGCCAATTTAGAAATTTCCTCCTTGTCACCAAACCCCATATTTTCAACTACAGCAATCACTAACTCAGGGTCTGCCATGAAGTTATCAAAACCATCCGCAGGCATCCGTGTGAACACTAAACTATTATCTTCTCCATTATATTCCTTCTCCATATTTACAACTTAACCTTTATCATCCACATACTTCCACTGTCCCTTATATTTTCTGAAACGTGACCTCTCATGCAGTTCTAGAAACTCACCATCACAATGATACTGAGCTATAAACTCCACCTTACCCTTCTTATCATCAGCACCTCCCTTACTCTTGCTGATTATTCTTAATTTTCGCCACAACATATCATCCACCACATCATCCAGCTCTGCCCTCAAATCCTTACCTCTAACATCTGGATGAGTTGAACTCACCAAGTAGTCCACCAGCCTAAAGAAAAATGCGGAGTAGCGAGCACGCATCAGCAACTCAGCAGTATCAGGCTGAGCCTTACCTATGTGATAAGGTCGGCAACAATCATGATACATTTTCTCAGTCCCGCATGGACAATCCGTCCGCGATCGGATCTTCAGCATTGGTTCATCTTCCATGCCCTGTTCCTAACAAAACCGCACCACCTTGCACAGATATTTAAGAATTTTTGCTAATTAACTCATTTATCCGCCGCGCAGATTCCGCATAGACACTCTCGCTCACGTTAGGATGAATCTTACCATTTTCATCTGGAAGACAAAACACCTTCTCCAGATCAGCGATCACTTTCCCCAGACTGTTAGACGCTGCTCGCATCGCTGCCCCCAAAGCCACAGAACTGCTCACCGTTAATCTCTCCACCCTAGTTTGGAAAATATTTGAAACCACCTGAGCAATCGCATCGTTCTTAGAAGCTCCCCCAGTTAGATAAATCACATCAGTAGATAACCCCATCCATTTTACTCTCTGCTTCATATTCAGAAACTGCCCCTCAACACACGCTCTGACCGCTACATCTGCATTCTCCCACGCTTCAAAAGCTTTACTCCCTTCCAAGATCGGCTCAGCTAAATCCAATCTCGGACTCGTCTCTGGAGAAAAAAATGGCAACATCAAATTCCCGCCATTTCCACACTCCGTCACAGAAAATGCCTTCGTAAACTCATCCCAGCCATAACCAAATCTATCCTTCACAGCCTCCCGCGCCAGTGACCCGTTCGCGAAACACTGCAATGACATCGACCCAGCTACGGGATTCCCAAACACGTGCCCGCAACCATCGGGATCTGAAACCACATCCTTCATCGCCGCGAAAAATGTATCCGATGTCCCAAGAGAAATCACCACCTTCCCGGGCTCGCTCGCCCCCATCCCCACTAAGCTGCTCGGATTATCTCCCGTGAAAATAGTCACCTCCACACCCTCTGAGAAACCATACCTCTGGATGAAATAATCACTCACCTCACCCTCCACACTTTCCCCAAATTTCACCTCGGGGAGTTTCTCTAACAAATCAGGAGCAGTTGCATCTAACAACTCATCATCCCACTCCCAGCTCTGGATATTCAACAGATTCATCCCCGCTCCATCACCCGTATCAATAGCCGCATCACGTCCTGTTAGAACGCTACATAGAAACGAACTCACCAGATGAATCCTTGCAGTTTCATCATAAGCACTTGGATTGCATTGATAAAATTTACGAATCTGCGGACCAGTGAATCGCTCAATAGCTACTGAGCCAGACTTCGCACACATCACTTCATCGCCATCCACAGCTTCAGCTATTTCACGGCATTCCGCACTCGTGCTGCTGTCCATCCAGATGGGAGAAGTCTTCCTCGCCAGCAATGGTTTCACCTGCTCAGAAAGTGATCTGTTAGAGTCAAAATTCCTTACCCCTGCAAGCCACTTTTCATTCAGATATACCGACCCATGCTGCTGTCCTGCACCCGAAACTGCGCTTACCTTAGAGAGATCAAATTTCCCTGATAACTCCTCTAACAGAATCTCCAAAGCATCTAACCACATCAGCGGATCAGAGTGAACTTCTCCGCCTTCACCACCAGCAATAAATCCTGATGGTGCCTTATAATGAGGCAAGCGCTCCCCGAAATTTACCGATCCCTCAGCGACGACTTCGCCCACCTCGACATCAATAATGATAGCGGAAATACTCTGCGTAGATGCATCTAACCCCAGTGAATAGGACATACTAAATATACTCGTTAAGTAAATTCTCCATCAGCTCTTGGCGACCACTCCCCAAGCTAGGCTCAGGATGCGACAGCGCATATTTCTCTAAATCCTCAAACGTCACCTCACCAGCCTCAACTTTCGCACCAATATCAGAATCAAACGTGCTATATCGAGCCTGCACGAAATCCGCCATACGCCCATCATTACGTATCGCAGATGCGATCTTGAGACCACGCGCGAAGGCATCCATCCCACCAATATGCGCATACATCAGATCAATAGGCTCATGAGATTCCCTGCGTCTCTTCGCATCAAAATTCAGCCCACCAGACGTAAACCCACCCATCTCTAACACCACTAGCATCACCTGCGTGGTCAGATAAATGTCGGTAGGAAACTGATCCGTATCCCAGCCTATCAGTTCATCACCACGGTTCGCATCGATGCTTCCCAGCATCCCCGCATTCGCACAAACAGTCAGCTCGTGCTCCATTGTGTGCCCCGCTAAAGTCGCGTGGTTTGTCTCTATGTTTAACTTAAAATGATCCATCAGATCATACTCACGCAGGAAATTCAAACACGTAGCTGAGTCCGTATCATATTGATGAGTCGATGGCTCGCGCGGCTTAGGCTCAATATAAAATGGACCATCAAAACCGATCTTCTTAGCATGATCCACCGCCATATGCAGAAATGCTGCCAAGTGATCCACCTCACGCTTCATATTCGTATTCAACAACGTTGCATATCCCTCACGACCACCCCAGAACGTGTATCCCAGACCGTCCAGCTCCTTCGTGCACTCCAGAGCCTTCTTCACCTGTGCCGCAGCATACGCATAGACCTGAGCATTTGGAGAAGTCGCTCCACCTTGTGAATATCTTGGATGCGAGAACAGACACGCAGTTCCCCAGAGCAACTTCACCCCAGTCTCCTGCTGTTTTGTTTTCAACTTTGCCACCACTTGATCCAATGCTGCATTTGATGCGGCGAGATCATTCAGCTCAGGTGCTATATCTCTATCGTGCCAGCAGTAGAAATCTATCCCTATTTTATCCAGAAATTCAAAAAACACATCCACCCGAGACAGAGCATTCTCCACCGAGTTAGAGCCATCATCCCAAGGCATCTGTGCGGTTCCTCCACCAAATGGATCAGCCAGCTCATTGCGCATCACATGCCAGTAAGGAGCCGCAAATCTCAAGTGATCTTTCATCGCCTTGCCATCCACCAGCTCCTCCGCATTATAATGTTTAAACGCTAATGGATTTCTTGAAGAAGCCCCCTCATATTGAATCTTATCACAGTCGAAATATTGCATAAATAGAAAGTTTATTTGTTTAAATTGAACTATTACTCTAATCACATACTTCAAAAGAAAAACTCTAAATTACGATTTATGCTATTTAGCTACTGAGGCGGTATATCAAAACTATCCCTACCCACTTAATACAAGCTCTGTCCAGAGCACTAGTATTCTGTAAAAAGTAAATATTACTTGAAAATAATGTTCATAAGAGCATTATGAACACATGAACAAACTACAGAAGCTAGAGATACTCGCGGATGCTGCTAAGTATGATGCATCCTGCGCCAGTTCTGGGACCACACGCAAGGATTCCTCCAGCGGAAAAGGCGTTGGCTCCACAGGCGGAGCGGGCATTTGTCATTCCTACACGCCCGATGGCAGATGCATTTCTCTACTCAAGGTTCTGCTCACTAACGTCTGCCTTTACGACTGCCACTACTGCATCAACCGCCGCTCCAGCAACGTCAGACGCGCACGTTTCACACCAGAAGAAGTAGTCGATCTCACGCTCTCCTTTTATAAACGCAACTACATCGAAGGACTATTCCTCAGCTCAGGTATCGTCCGCAGTGCTGACTACACCATGGAGCTAGTCATCAAGGTCGCTAAATCTCTGCGCGAGGAACATCACTTCCGCGGATACATCCATCTCAAGACCATCCCAGAAGCATCACCCGAACTCATCGCAGAAGCTGGGAAATATGCGGATCGTCTCAGCATCAATGTAGAGCTTCCCACTCAGGAAGGTTTACAGGAACTCGCACCAGAGAAAAATGTGCACCGCACCAGAGATGCCATGTCCACCATCCATTCCAAAATCCTAGAAACCAAAGCCACCAGAAAGGAACTTAAAAAAGCAAACTCACGCGTCAAAAAACCCACCTACGCATCGGGACAAAGCACGCAAATGATCGTGGGGGCGGATCAGTCTAACGATAGCCAATTCCTCAACCGAGCAGGTGATCTCTATGGGAATTTCAAACTCCGCCGCGTTTACTACTCCGCCTTTAGCCCCATCCCTGAGCCATCTGTGATCTTACCGCTAAAGTCCCCTCCTCTCATCCGCGAGCACCGGCTCTATCAGGCAGATTGGCTCATGAGATTTTATAAATTCGATGTCAACGAACTCACCACCGAGCAAGCACCTAACCTAGACTTAGACATCGACCCCAAGCTCGCATGGGCACTGCGGAACCGCTCGTTTTTCCCGCTAGACATCAACCGCGCGGCACTAGAAATGCTCTACCGCATCCCTGGTCTAGGAGTCAGAAATGCCCAGCGCATCGTAGCACTTCGCAGGCATCACGCAGTGCGGCTAGAAGATCTCATCAAGCTCAGAGTGAATCTTAAAAAGACCCTTCCTTTCATGATCTGTGTGAATCATAACCCCGCCAAACACGAACTGGATAGTGAGGCACTGCGCGCGAAATTCGCCCCACCTCCAGAACAGTTAGAACTGGATTTCACTGCACAAATCATCATCCCTAAAACCACCAGCATCGCCGCTCAAGCTGAAGCTAAACACGGAGAATTTTAATCATGAGAACCGTTACCATAGAACCCACATTCCGCGCTTGGCGGAGTAAAGCTAGATCTCTGTTAGATCAGAAAATGCATCCTAACGATGTAATCTGGTCCACTCAAGGAGACGACAGTGATGAACTATTCGGCTTTTCGGAGACGACAAAACAAACTCCTGAAAATAAGCCTGAACAAAAACCTCAAACCTCTAACAGAGCAAAAGTCCCTCCCTTTTTCATTCAGCTGGCACAGACCGTCTGCTGTCATCGCTCGCAGAAGCAGTGGTCCATGCTCTATCATATTCTCTGGTCAGTCACCTACGAGCAAGAGCGAGAAATTTTATTTGATCAGACCAACGATACCATGCGCAAGCTAGAGCAAATGAGAAAATCCATCAGCAGAGACATTCACAAAATGCGTGCGTTTGTTAGATTTAGAGAGATCCAGGTAGAAACCAATGACCGCGAAAACTACGTCGCATGGTTTGAGCCAGAGCACCTCATCGTCAGGGTGAACACACCATTTTTCCGCAAGCGCTTCGCCGGCATGAACTGGTCCATCCTCACCCCAGACGAATGCGTGCACTGGGATGGAACCGACATAAGCTACACCCAAGGTGTGGACAAATCCCAAGCACCAGACGGAGATGAACTCGAAGAACTCTGGCGCGGCTACTATCGCAGTATTTTCAATCCAGCCCGCGTCAAAATAAAAATGATGCAAAGCGAGATGCCCAAGAAATACTGGAAAAACTTACCTGAAGCCGAGATCATAGAAGACCTCATCCAGACCAGCACAGACAAAGTCAACGGCATGATGGAAGAAGAAAACCGCCCACTAAAACCAGAGCCAAAAAACAAGTATTTAGATCACCTAAAGCAACTCAATAACTCAGAGGATTCTAAATGATAATCCTGATCAGACACTTGTAAGTGGTATTGATTCCCCACAAAAGACACATCATGGAGCGGGTGAAGAGATTCGAACTCTCGACATTGACCTTGGCAAGGTCACGCTCTACCACTGAGCTACACCCGCTTAACATGATGCCTATCTGAAACTGAAACGCCGCCATATTCTCCAAAATGAAAAATGGAGCGGGTGAAGAGATTCGAACTCTCGACATCGACCTTGGCAAGGTCGCGCTCTACCACTGAGCTACACCCGCATCTGTAAAACATGCGTTTCGTGAGCGGCTTTCTACATCAATGCCAACGATCAGCAAGCATTTTTTATCAAAAAATCGCATTTACAAGCACCAACTACCACCTAGCTTATCCACGTGGACAAGCTCACTGAAATCATCAACTACAAGAAACAAGAGGTAGAATCCCTCATTCCTCGCACTGCCAAACTCCGCGCAGCCGCCCTGGAGAGAAACGAGTTCAAAGGATTTAGATCTGCCTTAGATCTCGGTCCTGACCAGCTCGCAGTCATCGCAGAGGTCAAGAAAGCATCCCCATCTGCGGGGATCATCGACCCGAACTTCGATCCAGTGCGCCAGGCTAACATGTACATCCATGGTGGAGCAAACTGCATGTCCATCCTCACAGATGAGAATTTCTTCAAAGGGCATCTCTCCTATCTATCGAGAATCGCCCGCGAGTCCCCGATACCATGCCTCAGGAAGGACTTCATCGTGCATGAAGCTCAGATCTACGAGGCAGTGATCGCCGGTGCGGATGCTGTGCTACTCATTGCTGCCGCCATGGATGCGGAGAAGCTCAAGAAACTCTATAACACCGCCAAAGACTTCCAGCTCGATGTCCTGTTAGAAGTTCATGACCTACCAGAAATGGAAACTGCACTCGATCTCGGAGCAGACCTCATTGGCATCAATAATAGGAACCTAAAAACCTTCACCACCGACCTCGGCATCACCGAGCGACTCGTCGATGAGGTTCCTGATGATGTGATTTTAGTCAGTGAGTCAGGCATCAAGAATCCTGCGGATGCACAGCGCGTCATGAATGCAGGTGCGAACGCAGTTCTCGTAGGCGAGACCCTCATGCGTGCCCACACACCTGCCGAGGAAATAAATGCTTACCTAGACCTCCGCGCATCATCTCCTCCCTCAGATCCAGATGTGATAGAAGCTTAAGGGTTCTTCTTGCAACCTGCTTTATTTCAGCTACGAAGTGAAAATTTTGATTTGCAAGGCTGAAAAAGACCCGCTATCCAAAGATAATGGTTCTTTTTTTAACGCAGAAAATCGAAATTTTAACAAGTAGATGGAATGAATGAGGTTGCAAGAAGATCCCTTAAAATAAATTGCAACTAGTAGCTTAAAGCGGTGTTCTATTTAGCACTGACATTATGCCGACACCCAAAACTTCAAACAGCCCAGACGATGACGAAAATGCCATCAACGTGGAGCTGATGCTACGGGTTAAGCGGGCTACGATGAAAGGAGATGCGGGAGATGCTGAGAACGCTTTTCAGCAGATCATTGAGTTGCATCAAAATGCGGTAATTGGAACTGTGGCTAAAATGTTAGGCAATGCCTCAGAAGCAGAAGACATCGCTCAGCAAGTCTTCATCCGTCTCTGGAAAGCTGCTCCGCGCTATGAGGTGAAGGCAAAGTTTACTACCTTTCTCTACACCATCACCAGAAATCTCGTCTTCAATGAAACCAAGCGCAAATCACGTAAGAAGGAACATTCACTCGAAGAACAGGAAGAAAATAGCTTCACCCAGATGGAGGACAGAGTCGCAAGCTGCCCAGACCAAGAAATCCTACAAGCCGAACTGAAAAGCCAAGTTGACTTAGCGATCAATAAATTACCGGAGAAGCAGCGATTAGCAGTCATTCTCAGACGCTATGAAAATATGCCTTACGAACAAATCGCAGATGTGCTAGAACTATCTGTATCCGCTGTGAAAAGCCAGCTATTCCGCGCCAGAAACTCACTCCGAGAATCACTCAGCCATTACCTAGATCAGTCATGAAATTCCTACACACCATCCTCGCTCTCATCTTACTCACCCATATCAATCTCACTGCACAAAACTTCCCGCGTGCAGAAAAAATCATCGATTGCTTAGACAGACCCGTTTTTCTAACCGCTCCCGCTGACTCCACAGATGCTCTCTACATCCTAGAGAAAGCTGGACGCATCATGATCTATGACCGCAACGCAAAGAAAATTCTCCCCACTCCATTTCTAGACATCCGCCACCAAATCAACATCAGAATGAATGAGCAAGGTCTCTTAGGCATGGCATTTTCGCCTAATTACAAAACCGATGGACTTTTTTATCTCTACTACACAGACACCAATGGAGACACCCAAGTCTCAAGATTTCACACACTCAAGAACCAAGCTGGATTTAAAGAAGAAAAACTCCTCACTGTCCCCCAAGATTTCAGAAACCACAACGGTGGCTGGATAGGTTTCGGCCCAGACGGCTACCTCTACATCGGTCTAGGTGATGGTGGTAGCGGAAATGACCCCAGACAACGCGCACAGGACAAAACTCAGTTATTAGGAAAATTACTCCGCATCGATGTCTCAGTCGAGCAAGGCTACGTTATCCCTGAAGACAATCCATTCATCTCAGACCCCGAAAGCCGTGATGAAATTTACGCTTACGGGCTACGTAACCCCTGGAGATGCAGCTGGGATTTTCAGACTAGCACACTCTACCTTGCTGATGTAGGGCAAAACCACTGGGAAGAAATTAACGCCGTGACCAGCGAGCAGCTCCGTGGAGCAGACTTTGGCTGGAGAACCAGAGAAGGAACCCATGCCACACCTAAAAAATCAGTCGGCGGAGAAAAGCCAAAAGCCGCCATTGATCCCATCTATGAATACGACCACGGGGTGGGAAAATCCATCACGGGCGGCTATGTTTACCGTGGAAAAATAAAATCCATTTACGGCCACTACTTCTACGCAGACTGGGTCAAACCAAAGATCTGGAGTATCGCCTATGATGGAAAAAACATCACCGCAGAGCACCACTGGACTAACTATTTCGCCCAGCGAGGACGCCCTATTACCCACATCTCCTCATTTGGAATGGACCCTCAAGGGGAAATGTATATCATTAGCCATAAGGGAGATATATACGCGATAGTAGAATAAACCTCTAATTTCGCAGTAAAAAGTGACCAAACTCTGGTTTTCACTGTCTAAAGTTATGAAAAAGCTGAAATACGCTCACTAATAACAACAACAATGAAATCACTATGTTTGAAATCTACCAAAGCGAAAAGACGAAAAAATTCCACTACAGACTAAAAGCTGCCAATGGACAGATCATCCTGACAGGTCAGGCATATAAGGACAAAGTAGGCTGCGTCACCGGAGTCAAATCAGTCCTAACTAACGGAGCAGACGAAAACCGCTACGAGATCAAAGAATCAAAAGACGGCAGAAAATACTTCGTTCTCAAATCAACCAACGGTCAAGTCATCGGTCAAAGCCAGATGTATAAATCTGAAAGCGGACTCAAAAATGGCATCATGTCAGTCGGCAACAACATCGCTGACTCCCGCGTGAAAGACCTCTGCTAAACCAATAGAAACCAAGAGAAACCACGAAAAAATCGACTGGATGTCTCCAGTTTCCATCTAGTTCAGTTATCCCCCACTGACTGCAAATCCCTTTTATCTATGAATATGAGGGATTTTTTATGTACCTACTTTCCAGACCGACAGTGGACAGTGAAATTTGGCCACTAGGGCTAGGAGGAGATAGAGAATAGCTCAATAGCAGAACTCGCCCACTCGGAGGGATTGGCAATCACTCCCTGCCGTTGTATGATAGCAATCTGCAAAACAAAAGAGACTATAGGGAACTTCTGGCAACCTCATTTATGCCATCTACTTGTTAAAATTTCCATTTTCTTCGTTAGAAAAAGAACCATTATCTTTGGATAGCGGGTCTTTTTCCGCCTTGATAATGAAAATTTTTCCTGCGTATCTGTCATAAAGCAGGTTGCCAGAAGCTCCCTATAGTGTTTATTTTAAATGTTTTAAGATTGTGCTTCGCAATTAGAAAAACAGACAGGCTGGTATAAAAAAAACTATTTTACAAAAATAAAAACTTTATTTATCATAGTTTCAATACATACTGAAACTATGAGCAGCGCAATACATGTAATTAATTCAGAACAAGAACTTCCTATATCGATGGACGAGGCATGGGATTTCTTTTCTACTCCTAGAAATTTAGAAAAACTTACCCCTAAGAATTTGCAGTTTAAGATCCTCACCTGCTCGCATGATTCTATGGTTCAAGGGCAGATCATCAGCTATAAGATTAGGCTCATGCCACTCGTGTGGATGAACTGGGTGACTGAGATTACCCATGTGCGGGAGAATGATTATTTTATCGATGACCAGCGCTCTGGTCCGTATAAGATCTGGCATCATCGGCATACGTTTACGGAGACTGAGAATGGCGTCTTGATGCAAGATCAGGTTCACTATTTATTACCGTTTGGCATTCTAGGGAAAATTGTGCACGTGCTGTTTGTGAGAGCTCAGCTGAAGAAGATTTTTGCTTTTCGCTCTGAAATACTCGCAGAAAAATTTGGCAGCCAAAGCCACAAAGCCGCGAAACCTAGTGCTGTAAATCATTTAAAATGTGACTTAGGAAAGATTTGAGTATTTAGATGAGCTCCTCTACTCCTCTATTGGTCCTGATACAGCTTCTTGGAGTTTCTTAATTTTACCATCTCCGATGCTGTAAATCCAGGAATGAATATGTAGCTCTTGTCCCTTTTCCCATGCTTCTAGGACCGGTGGCGATTTACTCACATTGTAAACTTGCTCCATCGCATTGAGTTCACAGAGGCGGTCTTCTTTAGCCTGTCCTTCTAGTGTTGATAGCTCATCTTTATGCAGACGCTTGACGTCCTTGATGTGCTGGAGCCAGCTATCCACGATGCCGAATTTCTCATCAGTAAGCGCGCATCTAACACCACCGCAATGATAGTGACCACACACGATGATGTGCTTCACCTTGAGATACTCTACTGCGTAGTGAATCACTGCCAGAGTATTGAAGTCTGCGTGGACTACCATGTTAGCGACATTTCTATGCACAAAAACATCACCCGGCATCAAGCCCATGAGCTGATTAGCGGGGACACGGCTATCTGAGCAGCCGATCCAGAGATAGTCTGGCTGTTGTTGTTCCACGAGACTTTTGAAAAAGTCTTTATTCTCAGCACGAATGGAGTTTACCCAATCGATGTTATTTTTGAATATCTGTTTTAGATCGCTCATGTGCGGATAATGGTAGAATAGATCAGTAAGGCTTGGCAATAGGCTTTTTCTGTGGAGACTGACATCCGCACTTCACCATGACTATTTTAAAGGAAAGTAAGACTATCTTCACCCTCGCGCTGCCGCTCATCATCGGACAGATTGGGCAGATGCTGTTAGGGCTGGTGGACTCTGTGATGGTGGCTAAGCTAGGCGTGACTGAGCTGGCAGCACTCACGCTGGCGAACAATCTTTTCTATGTGCCATTCGTCTTCGGAATAGGCATCATGACCTGCGTCTCTATCTGCACTTCCACGGCGAAGGGTGCGGGAGATGCGGCGGAGGCACGCTCCGTCTGCCGTAATGGAGCCTATCTTTCATTGCTAGTGGGCACCGTGTTTTTTCTCATCGCGTGGCTCGGAAATGCATGGATAGAACGCATCGGGCAAGATCCAGTGGTCGCAAATCGATCACGGGAATTCTTTGTCATCATCAGTGCATCATTGATCCCGGGACTGGTCGGCATTTCCCTGAAAAACCATGTCGATGCATTGGACAGAATGTGGACGGCATTCACCATCAGCATGGCTACCGTGCTGCTAAATATTTTCCTAAACTGGCTGCTTATCTACGGAAACATGGGGGCACCTGCAATGGGACTAGAAGGTGCGGGCTACGCTACATTGATATCGCGCATCGTCTTAGTCATCGCCATGTTAGTCTGGTTCTCTATGGATAAAAATTTAGCAGAATGGACTCCTTACAGATGGCTCACGCGAATAGACACTGAGAAAATAAAGTCACTTCTGAAGCTCGGCTTTCCCGCCGGACTCCAGACTCTAACAGAAGTAGGAGCCTTCGTGATGAGCGGCATCATGCTCGGCTGGGTGAGCAAGGAAGCGCTCGCAGCTCAGCAGATAGCGCTCGTTTGTGCCAGTATTGCCTTCATGATCCCGCTGGGAATATCCATCGCCCTCACCATCCGTGTAGGTGAGAAAGTAGGACAAAAACTTACCTCTAACATCCGCACTACCTACCTCTCCGGCTGGATTCTAACAGCTATCTTCTCCACGCTCACCGCCATCACCTTTCTACTCTACGGCGGGCAGATGGCGGAGCAATTCATCGATCACGCCCCCGTCGTGATCTCCTACGCTACAAGCTTTCTTGTGGTAGCTGGGATTTTTCAGATAGTCGATGGTCAGCAGGTGGCATCCATCGGGATGCTCCGCGGACTGCAAGACACCAGCACCCCAGCGATCATTGGCTTCTTCTCCTACTGGATCATCGGCATCCCCTTCGGCTACTGGCTAGCCTTCCACACCAGCATAGGAGGAGTAGGCATCTGGTGGGGACTCGCACTAGGTCTGACTGTTGCGAGTGTGTTACTAGCTGTTAGGTTGTGGTATTTTAAGGTGAGGTAAATTTTTCATGATAGACAGAATTGGCTATTACCATCTATTCAGAATGCTACTTGGATTTTCCCCACATTGCATTTAGCTTGTTAGCTTAGATAAAATGCTTACGCTTTCATTTTATTGTGAAGTTTTAAATCGACATATCGTGCCTTAAGATGCAAATTCTACTATGATCAATAACCTTCTCAAACTATCTATTTTATCACTATCGCTTTGCAGTCATCTATCTGCGGCACTTATAGGGCAGTGGTCCTTTGACAACGCGGAAATGCCAACTTCTTCCCCTGCGAGCGGTGGATTCAATGGTGGATTTGAAACCGTAAATTCTATTCTTGATTGTAGGCTATGGGGATCTAGCCAAAGGCACTATAATAATACGTCCATCCCAGCAAGCCCCGCAGGAGGAGGAATACTTTACGGTGATCCAACTGGCGCTAATAATGACCCGCATACTACATCTGAACTAGCCCCACCTGTGGCGGGCAGTGATAGGAGCGTAGCGTTCTGGATGCGCTCAGCTGGTGCACAGCCTCACGCTGGTGTGATGTTTAACTATGGCTCTGAAACTGCATCACAGAAATTTGCCATTAGCACTACTGGTGGTCAGTTGAAGTTCGATATCAGTGGAGATTCTAGACAAGGAACGGTGGCAGGCATCAATCTCGAAGACGGATCTTGGCATCATGTCGCCGTAGTCCTAAGCGACACCGATGGCGATAGCTCATTGGAAATAGGTGATGCTCAGCTGTACATTGATGGACAGCTTATCACGGGCTTGGCAACTGATGGCGCTACTCTTAACACTGTTCATACTGGAGGAAACTCTCGCGTGTGCTTTGGTAATGTTTTATCTTCTAGGGCAGTGAGTGGCTTTTATGGTTCACTAGACGAAATCCTTATTTATGATAATGCGCTCACTGCTATGGAAGTGCAGGCTCTGGCTAACCCTGGAGCACCTCCTGCTCAGGGAGACTATGTCTGGACAGCAGGTGGTGACGGAGAGGATATCTTCCAAGAGGCCAACTGGACCATTGTGGGGGGAAATTCTTTTATTCCGCAGATAGATTCTGGGGTGCCAGTAGGATATGATTTATTAGTAGAGTCAGGAACTGTCGGTGGTGAATCCGGCTTCGGAGCAGGTCTGCAATTAAATGGACACACTCTAACGATTACAGGTGGCTCAGTCATCACTAGTTCTGGTATTCATAATGACGGCACTTCTGGTGGCGGGAAGAGCCCTATCGTTATTCAGGGCGGTCTGCTATCGGCTACTTTTTTAGTGGATCAAGAGATCTCCATCACAGGAGATTCCCGTCTTGTGCTTCAAGGCGGCGGTAATTCTTTAAACAATAGTACTGTGGATATTCAATCTCCCTTTTTAGGAGAAATTCATTTCACTAGTGAAACTACCACGAATGTAACCAACGAACACCTAAGCAAGATCACTGTAGATGGGGTGGCTGCCCAGGTGGGCGTAAACATTAATCTCATTTCAGATGGATTGAGTGGCGCTATTATCAACACAGCCATTGACTCAGATTCTGATAACATGCCAGATAACTATGAGCAAGTTGTCTTCGGTAATTTATCGAGAGATGGAACTGGAGATTTAGATGGAGATACCATTTCAGATTATGATGAATATGTGGGACTCACTGACCCCACAAAAGCAGATACCGATGGCGACACTATCAATGACAATGTAGAGCTAGCTGCGGGAACTGATCCATTGAAGACAGATACTGATGGTGATGGGCTAGCTGACAATGTAGAGACTGGCACTGGTATCTATGTATCCGCAACTGATACAGGAACTGATCCCTTAGATGTAAACAGTGATAATGACCGCGGTGCAGACGGTGTAGAGGTAGCTAGAGGATTTGACCCAAATGATCCTTCTAGCCAACCGAACTTACCTAACATCATTTTTGTCCTCGCTGATGACTTAGGCTATGGTGAGCTAGGATGCTACGGGCAAACTAAAATTCTCACCCCCAATCTCGATGCTATCGCTAGTGAAGGCATGAAGTTTACAAACTTTTATGCAGGCTGCGCAGTCTGTGCTCCTACCAGAGCGATGTTGATGACAGGTAAACATGCAGGCAGAGCTTACATCCGTAATAATGGTGATACTGGGCTACCAGCATCGTATCAATTTCCACTTTCGTCTGAAAGTCTAACCATCCCTGAAATGCTGAAAGATGCAGGTTACGTCACCTCCGCGATAGGTAAATGGGGCATGGGCGGTCCGGGCACTTCTGGTGATCCGTTAAATCAAGGGTTCGATCATTTCTATGGATACCTCGGTCAGTGGCAGGCTCACCATTACTACCCTTCCTACCAGTGGAGAACTGGAGAGAGAGCTTTCCTTAGTGCGTCTCTGGCAGCGACACACGGCACTAACGTAGATGTCCCAGGTGCGGCAAATGATACCGGCTTTGATGACATCGAGTATAGCCGGGGGAATAAACTTAATAACGGAAACGTGCACTCTCATGATGCGGAAACTAAGGAGGCAATGGACTGGATAACAGCCAACAAGGACACCCCATTCTTTATGTATTTAGCCTATGCTATACCTCATACTTCGGTACAGGCACCAGGTCACATTGATGACATCACAGATGCTGATGGACTGGTCTTCACAAATGATAGAGGAGGAAATACTGGACGCACCTGTGTGGATGAATTTTATCCTACTAGACCTTTTGGCGCACCCATCTATGCGGCTGGCACTGGGCACTATACTCACACTGATGATAAGCGTCATGAATACGCGGCTATGATTTCTGCGATGGATCGTGATATTGGAAGGATCGAAGACTTACTCGCATCACTAGGGCTGACTGATGATACGATCATCATTTTCACTTCAGATAACGGACCATGGAAAGCCAATGAAGTGGACTGGGCGTATTTTAACTCCACCGGTGGACTACGTGGTGGTAAAGCAAACCTATACGAAGGCGGCATCAGAGAGCCCTTCATCATCAAGTGGCCAGGAAAAATAGCACCTAACACGACCTCTGGACTTATCGCTCATCACGATGATGTGATGGCAACTCTGGCGGATATTACAGGAACTGCTGCATCAAGTGACACGACAGGACGCTCTATCCTACCTACACTTTTCAGTGAACCAGCAGAATGTCAGCAGATACGTGATTACCTCTACTGGGAGTTTTCAGCTTCTTCCGGCTGGACCAGAGCTGTGCGCAAAGGAGACTGGAAGCTCTACCGTGTCGTGAATAAAACGACTGGAGTGGTCACCACGGATGAACTCTATAACCTCATCACTGATCCGAATGAGACAACCAATGTTAAATCTGTGAACCCTAGTATTCATGAGAACCTTAGCAGAATCATGGATGCTGCGCATGAGACTTCTGGAGTGCAAAGATACTTCCGCCCTACTGACGAGTTCCCAATTCGTAACGGAGTGACTGTGAGTTACGCAAGCTTAGGGATGCGTCTAGACGGAACGGGAGAAGTATTAGTGCCCATCCTAGAAGACATAACGAAACAGGTGACATTTAAGCTAGCGATTGATCCTACTTCGAGTGGAACAAACTCAAATGGAGCATTTCTGTTTGGCGAAGGAACCAATGTTTCTGACCTCGTAAAAGTAGAAGTA
Source organism: uncultured Verrucomicrobiales bacterium (assembly GCA_937128235.1). Lineage (GTDB taxonomy): Bacteria > Verrucomicrobiota > Verrucomicrobiia > Verrucomicrobiales > Akkermansiaceae > Rubritalea. The sequence continues at coordinate 5,793 of CAKZMG010000287.1, read as the reverse complement.
GATGAAGATGCAGGAGTATATAGAATAACTCATGGAGCACAGACTGTAACGACTCCTATCACTGGTAGTCTCAATGCACATCATGAACTCAGAGTGACATGGAACCCAGCAACATCTACGGTTACCTTAGTGCAAGGAGCTTCGACATTAGATCTGGTATTGACTAGCCCGCCAGCGAAAATTGACCACATCGGTTATGCTGTCAACGACTCTATAACAGACTTTAGACCAGCGACACTTCATCTGACCTTAGCTGTGCTGCCTAAGACCTCAGAGCTATCTGAGAAGAACGGAACATGGGAATTTTTATACTCTCGTCCCGCTGATGCCGAAGGTGAATACGTGATGAAAAAATCTACTGATTTGCAGACCTGGAGTATATACAAACCGATCAGGGAAAGATCAGTAGTTGAATTTGGAAATGTCAAAAAAGTCATCGTGGAGCTCCCTGATCTAGGATCAAACTCAGCCCCGCGTGAGTTCTACAGAGTAGAATATGTTCCACCGCAGTAAGAACTCACAACCCATCACCCATGAGCAAATGATGGCTGTTAGGTTGTGGTATTTTAAGGTGAAGTAGATTTTTCATGATAGACAGAATTGGGTACTAACACTCAGTCAGAATGCTTCTTGGATTTTCCTTAAATTGCATGTACATTACCGGTATGATTAAAATTCTCATCCTTTCATTTCTCAGCTGTATTCTTGTTTATGCTCATGAAAAAAATCAGCCTGTAAAAATCCGCGCCCATGGGTATGCCTATGTCCCAATCGTCATCTTAGTCGATGTAATCCACCTTGATGACAGTGGACAACCCATGTTCATAGAGCATGATCATACCAAAAAACTACGTTTCCAATGGTCTGAAACCGCAAGAATATACGAACTAGATCCTAGCAAAATTCGACCTCTGGATAGATATTTAGCGAAACCTCAAAAACCAGTCCTTATCGATCAAAATAACTCTGCTACCATTTGGACAAGATTGAACTGGGTTCGTAGTGGCGAACATGTAAGCTATGGCTTCAATGGAAATCTTAAAGTCTCCACTGATAGATACACCGTTATCGATAAGCCACTCAAACACTTCATCAAAAATACCAATGCAAAAGATATAAACTTTGGTGCTATCCTCATCCACCTCCAGCTCACATTTGATAAGAAAACTCATTTGTTAAAAGAATACCAACCTGCCCCGCCCCAACCTGAGCCTCAGAAAGTAATCCCTGAAAATCACAAGTTGTTACCTAACATCGAGGAAAATCAATAATAGGCATTAATCGGCAGAAATTATGTATAATCTGAAAATTTCATTTGTCGTGGTGGCTGTGATGGCTTAATTTAGCTACATCATGAACAGAAGAAACTTTTTACAAACATCCGTTGGAACGATAGCTGCTGGAACTCTTCCTGCATTTGCGCTTAAAGATAAGGCTACACCACTCTTTGAAATTTCCCTCGCTGAGTGGTCACTCCACCGCATGCTGTGGAAGAAGAAGCTCACCAATATGGACTTCCCTAAGTATACGAAAGATACATTTGGAATCACAGCAGTAGAGTATGTGAACGGATTCTTCAAGGACAAGGCTAAGGACAAAGATTATCTCGGTGAGCTGAAAAAACGCACGGGAGACGAGGGAATAAAGAACGTGCTCATCATGATCGATGGCGAGGGACATCTCGGAGAAGCTAATGATAAGAAACTCCAGAAAACCGTGGACAATCACAAGAAATGGGTGGAAGCGGCACAGTTTCTAGGCTGCCACTCAATCCGCGTGAATGCCCATGGAGTGGGTAAAGACCGTGATGAAAAGGCGAAAAATGTTGTTGCTGGACTTACCAAGCTTTCAGAGTTCGCTAAAGACTTTAATATCAACGTGATTGTAGAAAACCACGGTGGACTTTCCTCTGATGGAGCTTGGCTGAAGCAGGTCCTCAGCACGGTGAATATGCCTAATTGCGGCTCACTTCCAGACTTCGGAAATTTCCATAACTATGATCGCTATCAAGGGCTTAAAGACACCATCCCATTTGCCAAAGGCGTGAGCGCGAAGAGCCACGATTTCGATAAAGATGGAAATGAGACCAAAACTGATTTCTACAAGGCGATGAAAATCTGCCTAGATGCAGGATACCGTGGGCATGTAGGAATAGAATATGAAGGCGGTAAGATCTCCGAGCCTGAAGGCATCCGTAAGACACAAGCATTACTTGAAAAGGTGCGTGGAGCTTACGTGAAGGGGTAATCACAACTCATCAAGATTTTGCAGTAACTGGCAAATGCGAGATTTGTAAATTTTTTACAGATTTCTGACGGATTGTATTCTTTGCACTTGGAATGTCTGCGCTAGTCACCTAACACGTGACTAGCAGATTCTACTATGCGCATTTTACACATATTATTTAAGAAAGAACTCAAGCAATACTTCTGCACCCCATTCGGGTGGGTCGTGTTTGCCATCATCATGTTTCTCCAGGGGCTATGTCTGTCCTCTGTGCTGGAGCAGTATGATAAACGTCCAGTGGTGAACAATTTATTATTAGATAGCCTCTCAACTTACATTTTCACCATCTATTTCCTGTTTCTTTTCCCACTGGTCACGATGAAGCTCTTCTCTGAAGAAGAACGCAGTGGGACACTGGAAACGCTCATGACCGCTCCAATCCGGACCTGGCATGTGGTGCTGTCTAAATATTTCGCAGCACTGGTGTTCTATTGTTGCTTGTGGATTCCACTCTTCTTGCACATCAAAATTTTCTCCTTCTTTTCCAGCACTCCAGCACCGCTGAACGGCGGGCAGATGACGGGAATATTCGTCATCTTATTTTTAATAGGCACATTCTTCATCGCTGTGGGTTGCTTGGCTTCTTCTTTGACTTCGAGCCAGATCATCGCGGCGATTGTCACGTTCGGATTACTCGCATTCCATCTCGTACTAGGACTCGTTCCTGGTATGATGGGTGAGTCATTTAGTGGGGCTGCAAGCGCGCAGTTCTTTCATTACATCAACATGGGAGAGCATATTAACACCTTTGGTCAGGGGCTCATCGATTCTCGTCCGTTTGTTTATTATCTTTCCATGACATTGTTCACACTTTTGCTCACGCACCACGTCGTAGATTACAGACGTTGGAAAAACTAATTTTGTAAATTCTCCATGCCTTCACAGAAACCAGACATCATCAAAGATCCTGATACAGAAGTTCTCGCACCTACTGAGAAACTTCCTGATTCTGGAAACATCATTCAAGAATCAGAACCTGAGAAAGAAAATAAATACATAGCTATTAACCGTATCGGTATCGGGACTATGATCCTGCTTCAGCTAGTTCTCGCATTTATCTGCGTTTGCCTTCTGAACTATCTCACAGCGGATAAGCACATCAGAAAGGATCTTACCGCTGGAGCGCAATATACTCTATCTGATTATTCGTTGAAATTCCTCCAAAGCGATCTACTCAAGAATCACAAGGACACGATCAAGGTGTTCGTCATCGCCAAACAGAGCCCTATCTATAGTCAGAGACTACGCACCGTGTTCGAGGAATACAGCCGGAATTCTGCTGCTGAAATTGAAGTGGAATTCATAGACCGTGTGAAACATGCGAACCGCCTCAACGAGATATCTGCTATTTATAGTAAGTCATTTCATGAAGATAGCGTCCTGATCGATGCTCGCACTGAGGCGGAAAAGACCAAAGCTACACCAGCCACTCCTCCAGCAGCTAACTTACTGAACAATAAATCAAAGTCCAACGATACCGTATCACTCAAGCGCATCAGGCAGTTTCCGATCAACGCGCTTTTCGTGACTTCCGAAAACGGCTCCCGCATTGCAGCGTGGCAAGATGAGAAAATCATCACCTCATATCTACTCAGCGCTATTGAAGGCAAGCCACGGAAATTTTACTTCATCGTAGATAAAAGCGAGGTCGATGAACTTGGCGAAGGCTCCCCTGCTTGGAGAACATTTAACAGTCTGCTAGATAGCCAGAACATCCAGCTTGAGCCATACCAGATCTCATCTAACAAGCCAATCCCAGCAGATGCAGAAGGCATCGCTATCATTGGTCTTGATGTGGACTTCGATGACAACGAGATTCAAGTCCTCAATGAATACTGGGGCAGAAATAGTGCCTCAATGTTCATCACGATCAAGCCAGATGCGAAGCTGGTAAAGATACGCAGATTCCTAGCTAGCTATGGTATTATGGTGGAAAAAGACCGAGTCACCAGTATGCTAAACGGCCGTAAACTGACTAAGGCTCGCGGCATCTTTGTGAGAGGAAATGAAATCACGAAAGGATTCGGTGACCAAGCGACTCAACTAGATGGTATGACGCGCTCGCTCTCTCTCGTGAATGTGGATCAGCTTGCTACTAAAAACATCAATGTTTACTCCATCCTCAATTCTGCACCAGGCTGGTGGGGAGAGACGAATTATAAGAAAGATAAAGTGCAATTCGACCCAGGTATGGATCACGGATCTGCACCAGATAGCCCAGTACCACAGCCTGTATCACTCTCCATAGCGGTGGTGCGAGGCAAGCAGAATTTAGACCGAACCAAGCATCTCACATCTAGAATGATCGTCATGGGCAATACTCAATTCCTCAGACCTAACAATATGCGGAGCGAGCTAACCCACTTCATGATTTCTTCTATCAACTGGCTCGCTGGCAGGGAAGATCTCGTGGGCACCATCGGCACTAAACCTGTGCAGAACCAGAAGATCACTATCCCTGAAGAGCAAAAAACTCAAATCAACGTAGCTATACTCGCTATACTCCCCTGCCTTGCAGCATTGGTAGCATTCATAGTCTGGTTTAATAGACGCTCATAATTTTTCACTCTCACTCACAATCATAGTGCGATTTCTCACCACCATATTCCTAATACTCTGCACCGCCTCTCTGAGCTACTGGCTGGGTCTGGACATCCAGAAGCAACGGGATTCATCTGTTTTAGATGAAAGTGGTGCTGTCCCCTCAGGTAATCCATTGTTCGATAACCCTGCTCTGCTTGATAGACACTCCATCACACTTTCTAACAAGGAAGGTAATGAACACGTCTTTGAACTCAATAGAAACCAATTATGGGATTGTGTTTCTCCATATAAGGACAGAGCTGCTGGCATACTCTATATTGCTCCAGTCCTGAAATTCACCATGTATGCGGAAGTAGTGGAAGCGATACCAATGAGCCAGATCAAACTAGAAGACTACGGCTTCTCAGATGACTGGACAAAAGTGACCATCAAAGACATCAATGGAAACATAGCAGCTAACTACAAAATAGGCATGGACTCCTCATGGAAACATCGGATAATCACTCAGGATGACCGCGGGCAGCAAGTAGCTACAGACTTTCCCACCGTTTACGTCATCAAGGAAAATGCCGAGGATGATGACATCCTATATCTTGTAGCAGACCCTACGTTTGCCATACGCTCAAAATTCAAAGACAACTTTGAAGGCTTCCGAGATCATCGTCCATTCGCCCTAAATAGAAAATTTATGGAAGAAATCAGGATCAAGCAAACCGGGCGAGAAATCGTGCTAGATCACTCCACCCCGCAGTCCCCATGGAGAATTTCTAAACCTCTTCGCCTAAGAGTGGACTCCAAAGCTCTATCAAAACTGCTAGTAGATATTTCTAATCTCAAGGCAACTAAGCTACACCAAAAAGAATCCATCTCTCTGCCCCAAAAAACAAAAGCTCTAACCCAAATCATCATCAAGAATTTCAACTCTGATGACGCAGTGAAACTCACTGTCTATCCACCAGCAGA
>CAKZMG010000286.1 GCA_937128235.1 uncultured Verrucomicrobiales bacterium | reverse complement strand
TCAGCAAGCCAAATGTCTAGTGCTGATTGTAGCTGAGCTATGTAGGGGTGGGAAATTTGAGATTGGTGATCAGAAATTTGAGATAGCTTTCCGTGGGATGCGATCTTGATTGCTAGGGTGTCACGCTCGGCGGATTGCCATGAATACCAGAAGAGGATAGCGAGTGCGCGGTCACGTGGATCATAGCGGAGCAATCCTATTTCTTGGTGGATGGGTAATATGGCTTCTAACAGTTTGGCAGCATCTTCATCATGCACGCCTTTCGTGTAGGCTTCTGCGTACAGTGGCTGTGAGAATTTCTGGACTTCTTCAAGTAGATCAGATGGAGAGGTCAGAGACTGGAAGTCTCTGGCACATTGGAGCATCTGATAGACTAGCCATTCTGCACGGTAAACTTGTTTATTCTCAGAAATTACTTCTTGGTCCCAGACTGCGCGGGTCGCTAGGAAGTTTTCGTCTTTGATCGGCTCGAAGAAGTCTGTGCCGCTGAGGTGGAAGCACATCTCATCATCTTGTGGGACGACGGTGAGCTGGAGCTCTTGGGTGTTGACGTTGAATTTATGCTTGCCGAACTGGATGATGTTTTTGCCATCCACAAAGAGTTCATTTCTATCCTTGAGCTGTCTAACAGCATCTTCGCGTGTGGTCTTGAGTCGGGTCTGGATGTCGTCTGCCTTGACGCTATCGCCTAGCTCGGTGAGCTGGTCGATGATGTCGCGGACTTTCTCTATCATGAGATCGCCAGCGAAGTATCCATTGATCTCGTTGATTTCTTTGAAGCCAGCCACACGGTTTTTGATCCCGCTGAGGATGCGCTCGGCAGATTTGATGAGGGTGTTTGCTCGCTTACTTTTTCTCTCTAACAGCTGCTGCTTGCGGCTCTCGAATGCATTATAAACTTCCTCGCGCTTGGCGGTGAGTTCTTCCACGTAGTCATCGAACTCAGAAAACTTACCTTCAAGTTCCTCTATCTGCACCATGACTTTGGTGAGGTAGCCTTCGGTCTTTTCTGGTGTGTCGCAGAGGTCTAGGTAGCTCACTACGGCTTGGCTGAGAAGCTTCATCTGTGAGCCAAACTGTGCCACACCTTCCGTCTTAGAGAGGTCTCTACGCTTATTTTTCAGCTCTACTTTGACGCCATTTAAAATGGAATAAATAGAGGAGATGGAGTCGATGATCGCGGTCGTCTGAGTGGAGTCTTCTATCTTGAGATTGGAAACCACATCGATGAGCATTTCTAACTCTAGCCCAGCTTCCGTGAGTTGCTCGCCTAGTTCATCGACCTCGGTGACCTTCGTGAGTTTGGTGAGAGTTTTCTTGTGCTCGTTGACTTTATTTTTATAGGGGTCAAGCGCGGCAGGCTCTAACAGAAATGCTACGGTCTTGTCTGAGACGCTCGCTGTGGCATCGATGACGCGCTGTTCCAGTGTCTCAGTCGCCTCTATGTCCATGTAGCGGAGTTCGCGGAGACCGATGATTTCTCCACGGATAGTGCGGAGTTCTGAGAGTTGTTTTACAAAGCCAACGATGTCATCCGGCGGGCTATGCTCGGCATCGCGGAGGATGCGTTCTGATCGCTCGGTGATGTCTTTTAGTCTGTCCTTAGCTGCGCTGCGGAGACGTTTGACTTTATCAAATTCTTCGATCGCGGAGTTTGCCGCTTGGTTGATGAGCTTGAGTGGTTCACCGAGGTGTTTGGTTTCCTCACGGTTGATCCAGAAGTAGCCATCGAGGATGTCTGCGGTTTTCTTTACGAGGTCGATGTAGAGTCCACCGTAGTTGTCATCTTTTGCGAGTAGTGTTAAGATTTCCCGGCACTCCGCCATGGCGGCTACGATCTCTGCGTTGCCGATTTTATAGAGATAGGATGTCTCATCTTTCTGTTGCGCTGCCACCGCTTCTTGGCTGAGGATGGGCGTCTGCCAAATTTGTAAAGTGTGATGTTTCTGAGCTTCATCTTCCGTCTTGAAATAGATGAGCTCGCCATTGTCAAAAATGGAGTAACCATTACAGAGAACTGGGGTGGAGACCTCTTGTTCGATGAGATTGTAGCTGAGCAGTGCGTAGTCGCCACTGACGCGATTGTAGAACGCGAAGAGCGTGTCTTCACCATTTGCGGAGCTGACTCTGCGCTCGAAACGCATGTCTGTTAGACCGTGATCAAAGGTCTTCAGCTCGCCGCTGAGAAGGTAGTATCCATTGGCAAAAATGATGCCGTGATCCTCTGGAAGCAGAACGCAAGAATGACCGATGGAGTCGATCCGCTCGACGCTGTGATTTTTTTCGTTGTAAACAAAGTAGCGATAATTTTCCTCACGATAAGGCAGAATTTTTAGCAAGATGAGCGGACCTACGATGGCGTAATAGATCTCAGAGTCATCGAGTGTCTGGTCCTGGTCTTCTACTGCTTCGGAATAAACCCCAGCTCCGTCAGCGGTGTTGTCTTCTATTTTAATCGTAAGATCGCCTCCGATGGTCTCCACGAAAACGCGGTCATCGATAGAAATATGTGGATGCTCACCGCTGCGGTGCATGTCACGATTACAGCGTTTCCAGTCGAACTCATGCTGACGTGGGAATGTGTATTCATGGTCGAAACGGTTGCCCTCGTAGGTGAGAGTTCCGTCACCGTTGAGCAACCATTTAAAGGTCTTGATGTCGGTGAAATCCTTACCGATTTTTAATGCCATGTAGAGGTAAGGACCGATGACCATCATCTTCACAAAGACCGTCTCGCGGTAGTATTTATAGAGGTAGGCGAAGTCTTCTGTGAAGGCGGGATCTGATAGCACGGAGTCTATGGAAATCTGGCTGAAGGTGTGTGAAACGGGATCGTATTCGTAGGCGGCGAACACGTCTTTGATGTCAGTGGTGGTCTTGAGACCGAACTGAATATTGTAGCCGAAGATGAAGCGGTTGTTCCCGATGGAAATGAGATCGCGCGGGACACAGTTGTGCTCAGTGGTGACGCGCTCGGTGGAAACGAGTGCCGCTTCTACGGCACCGAAGATGTCCTTGCGCTCACTATTGAGAGTATCTAGGCGACCACGGAGATCCAGAGCCTGCTTCTGCATCCGAGCCTGGATGACCTCATAAGCGCCTCCTTCGAGTTGCTGATTGTTATTTTCTTCTGACATTGTTTTTTACTGCGGAAATTTTATGGAGGGTGCGGACTTAACCACGGATGTTTTTTGGGTGATTGGGTTGTATGCTTGAGTTGTTGCCTGCGGCGCTTACCACGAATCTTCACGAATGTTTCTTGGGTTGTGTGCTTGGTGCTTTGCTGTTTAATTAGGTTGCTTGGGTTGTATGCTTGAGTTGTTGCCTGCGGCGCTTACCACGAATCGGCACGAATCTTCACGAATGTTTCTGGGGTTGGGTGCTTGAGTTGAGTGTTTTTGTTATTGGCTATTTTATTAGAGAACTATCCTTTCGTATTCTAGTTTGAGTTCAGCTCCGAAATTTACTAGGATACCTAGTTTATAACCTGTGGCTTTGAGGTAATTGAGAACTTGTTGTCTATGAAAATCATTCAAGGCTTTGACGGCTTTTAGTTCGATAATGATTTTATCGTAAGCTACCATATCGGGCTTGAAATACTTGGATAATAATTCACCTTTATAGAACACATTTACTTGAGGCTCAGAAACTACTGGTAGCGATTGAAATTTAAATTCTTTCATCAAGGATTCATGATAAATAGGCTCATCAAACCCGTTCCCAAATTCATTATAAACTTCAAAACAAGCTCCAACAATTTTGTATGATTCTTCTTTGTAAATAATTTTCATAATTCAAGTCTACCTATGCTTCATCGTGCACCAATTCGTGAACATTAGTGTAGATTCGTGGTAAAAAAGCTTCATCGTCCTGGTTCCATTTCATCATGCCGGTTCCGTGCTTTCCGTGCTTTCCGTGGTCAAAAAAATCCATCATGCTGGGCTTCATCATCCACCCAGCACAATAAGATTATTCATTGGCTACAAAAAGTCCTTCGCCGGTTTGTCACCGAAACCGAAGCGTTCTGCCGCACCTAACAGATTGTTAATCTGCGTTTTGGCATCGCCCTTTGCCATTGGTAAAAGCTGGGTGAGGGCTGCGGATACGCTGAGGTTCTTGAGGTCTTCTGAGTTGGCTCCGAACTGAGTGATCCACTCCTTGAGCTTGCCTTTGAAGTAGTCTGGGTTGCCGTTGAAGAAGGTGTCTTTCACGTCTGTTAGAACATGAGAGTTATCTACTAAGCGATCCGCTGACTTACCTTTGATGATGCTGTTGGTGATGCGGTCGAAGAACTCAGTCTCACCACCGACGATGTCGATTTTAGAGTGCTTAAGCGCTTCTCCGATGACCACAGCTTGCTGTTCTGCAACTTGGCGTTGGACATCGATCTCTGCGAGCTCGATGACTTTTTCCTTTTCGAGTTCGAGTTTGAATTCCTCGTGCTCCTGACCTGCTTCCTCGAAGAGCTTCATGGCTGCTGCCTTCTGCTCTATGCCCGTAGCTTCTGCCTCGAACTTGAGCGCCTGGACAGCTGCTTCTGCTGAGCCTTGTTCTTTAGTCGCTTCTGCATCTGCGAGTTTCACCTCTACTTCACCGAGTCCTTCAGCTGCGGTTTCTTTAGCTACTGCTTCCGCGATCATCTTCTTGCCTTCTGCATCTTTCTCAGAGGCGGTTAGATTTGCTTCTGCCATGATGATGCGTTCTTCCGCGGCTTTCTCACTCGCTGCCTTGCTAGCTTCTGCTGCTTTCTCTACTTTATAAGCATCTTCATCTGCCTTGAGCTGTGCAGACTCCTTGTGAGCTTCTGCTTCTTTCACCTGACGGATGAGAATTTCTGCCGCTTCAGCCTCAGCCGTAGTGACGGTGACTTGCTTGTGACGATCCGCACCTGCAAATGCCTCGGTGTCCTTGATCTTCTCTTGCTCGATGACCACTGTTTTCTCCAGCGCCACACGGTCTTTGATCACTTCTTGAATATTCTTCTTTTCAACTTCGATCGCCTTTTCTTTCTCGATCGCCTTGAGTTCAGTCACACGCTCACGCTCAATCTCCTCCAGCATTCTCTCACGCTCCACACGCTCGATCTCCACCGCATCCGTGCGCTCTTTATTACGAAGTGCTACGAGAACCTGACGCTGCTTATTCTCTTCTGCTATTTCAATTTCTTCTTCAGCGGTGATACGCGCACGCTCTGCTTTTTGGTGCTCTTCCTCGCGGACTTTGTCTGTTTCAGCCTGTTCGCGGAGCTGGACTATTTCTACTTCACGAGCCTGTTTAGACTCAGTTTCTGCGAGCTGACGTTCTAGCTCTAAGATTGCCTCACGAGCTTCCACATCCTGTTGTTTGATGACCTTCTGCTTGTCTCTCTGAATATTGTTAGAGAGCTTTGCTTGTTCAGCTGTTAGATTGTGAATTTTCTTAATACCCTCTGCATCGAGAATGTTATCAGGGTCCATCATTTCGAGTGGAGTCTGCTCCAGGTAGTCAATCGCCGCGTCATCGAGGACGAAGCCATTGAGGTCGGTTCCGATGACTTTTAGAATCTCATCACGGAACTGATCACGCTGTTCGTAGAGCTGAATAAAGTCAAACTGCTTACCCACTGTCTTCAGCGCTTCTGAGAATTTAGCATCAAAGAGATTACGGATTTCTGCCTCAGACGAAGCGCGGTCACAACCGATAGCACCCGCAACCTGGAGTACATCCTCATCCGCATTATTCACGCGCACGAAGAACGCAACCTTGATATCTGCTCGCATATTGTCCTTACAGATAAGCCCGTTTTTGCCGGTTCTGTCGATTTCCACACGCTTGAGCGAGATGTCCATGAGGTCTGAGCGATGAAGTATTGGAATGACAGGTCCACCATTAAAATAAACTTTAGTCCCCCCCACCCCGGTTCGGACCAAGGCTGTTCCTTTTTCTATCTTTCTGTAAAATGTCAGAGCGATAAAGATCACGAGTAGAATGACAGATCCTGCGATCACTCCTCCCACCAGTAGTGTATTTGTCCAGTCAGCTAATATGACTTGGTTTTGTATTTCGTATTTCATAATTTTATTCTGTTGTTATTAAAGTAGTTGATTGATTGTCTGCATCATATTCTTGATCTGGTAAATCTGAAGAGATTGTCTTAGATTTCGACTCCTTCGTGATAAGCGAGCGGACCACGTATCTTTTAGATTCTTTATCGTATCGCACCACCAGTACTTCATCTCCTCTTACCAGAGGTTTATCCGTTTCACTCAGTTTGCAGTTTAGTAGAGCAGGAGATGTCTTCTCACGCTTCACCTGCACCTGTCCATAGTGATGATCTAGCACACGGCTTTTCACTTTTCCAGACTGCCCTATGAGCGGCTCTGCTGCTTCTACATCATTTTTGATAGCATGAAATAGAGGAGCCAGTGGTTTAGTCATATATCTAGTTATGATCACACTAATGATGAAATTTACTACAAAAAGACCAGCGGCTATTCCGAGATGATGATCTGGGTTCCAGAACTCATTGCTGATCATCGAGATCACCCAGGTGCTGACATTGAGTAAGGTCAACACTAACATAAGAGGAACATCCGCTGCATTTACGAAATTTAAAATAGAGCTAAAAATACCCCCATTGAGATCCACGTCTGCTTCTGCATCTATATCTAGATCCACGTCCACATCAGTATCGAAATCAAATATTCCGATGCTGCTTACTAGCCAGTAAAGACAGAAAATGATTAAACCCACCGTTAGTGGTAAGTTATAAATCTGTAAAGCTTGTTCCCATAGTTCTTTCACGATCTCATCTCAGCGGAAAAAGTCACAAGTTGCCATTATAATTTAAGAAAATAATTATATAACCTGTAAAATACCGCATCTTCACCTAGTATCTCTTTAGTATGAAATCCAGATTACAGAATAAACCAATGAGCCTCATTGCCTATCTCCTCTGGGGAGTTTTCTGGGTAGTGAGCCCCATGCAGAATGTAACGGCTCAGGCTCCTAAAACTAATTCAGCTACAAGTAACTGGAAACTCATATGGAGAGAAGAGTTCAACAACTTCAAAGGAAAAATAGACACTGACAAATGGCAGCCAGCTCGCAGAGGAGGATCAGACTGGAATAACTATATGAGCAGAAAAGGTAGCCTCTATAAAGTATCTAATGGCACGATAAAGCTCATGGGTGTGGTGAATAAGGATAAATCTAAAGACAAAGCGGCGTACCTCACAGCTGGACTCATCACCAAAGATAAATTCTCATTCAAGTACGGAAAAATTCAAATCCGAGCCAAATTCAAAAGTGCCAAAGGAGCATGGCCAGCGCTTTGGATGCTCGGCACCAATAGAAAAAAAGGCGGCTGGCCTTACATCGGAGAGATAGATCTCATGGAGCATCTGAACTATGAAAACCAAGTTTACCAGACCGTTCACTCCTACTACACCGTCAAACAAGGAGGTAAAAATAAGCCTCAAAGCCATTTGCCCACCAAGATAGACCATACCAAATTCAACACCTATGGAATGGAGTGGGATAAGGATAAAATCATTTTTCTCGTCAACGGTAAACCAACACTCACTTATCCCAAGCAAACCTATAGAGGTAAGTACCAGTGGCCATTTGATGATCCTATGTACATTCTACTGACAATGCAGATAGAGGGCAACTGGGTAGGCAAGGCAAACCCGAAGGACTACCCAGCTTGGATGGAAGTGGATTGGGTTAGAGTCTGGCAGAAAAAGTAAATTTCCAATCAATAAAACCCTATGAAATTCATCACTATTTTACTCACTCTGTTAGGCTTGAACATTGTTCTAGCAAAAGAATCTAAGCTCACAGTCGTTTCGTATAACATCAAGCACGGTGTGAATATGCAGGGTGAGCTGAAGCTAGAGGACACGGCAAAGGTGCTTAAGGCGATGAAGGCGGATGTCATCGCACTTCAGGAAGTGGATCATGATGCGAAACGTTCTGGCAAGGTGAACCAAACTGAGTTCTTAGGCAAGGCTCTGAAAATGCATCATGTGTTTGGCAAAGCGATGGATTTCCAAGGTGGCGGATATGGTCAGGCGATCCTCTCTAAATACCCGATTTTAGAAACAAAGGTGTATAAGCTACCAGGTGATGGCGAGCCACGCATCGCGCTAGAAGTGGTGGTAGAGCCGGTGAAGGGGCAGAAAATTTCGTTTGTTAGTGTCCATCTAGATTACCGATCTGAGGAGAAGAGGCAGCCACAAATTAAATTTCTGTTAGAGGCGTTAAAGAGTGTGAAACATCCAGTTGTTTTACTAGGAGATTTTAACGCGAGACCGAAGAGCGACTCGATGAAGCTCTTCAAAGATGAGTGGTATAATGTCCCTAAAGTGGGCAACCCACTCACCATGCCAGCGGATGTTCCTAAGGGAGAAATTGATTATTTCCTCCTACGAGGACTGAAAACGGCAGGAGTGACTTGTGAAGTAATAGAAGAAAAAAATGTCTCAGATCATCGTCCGCTGAAGATGGTGATAGAGATGCTGAAGTTTTGAATAAAATAGAATACAGGAAATCATTTCCATATCCTTCTTGTTTCCATCATAGCCTCAATCTCTAGCGTCCAACCTTTTTCATGTGTTTTTACGCTATTGTTTTTTGATGATTTTTCTGTGAACATTTCACCACGCATAGCAGCATGTATCGCTTTTAGTATTGCTAATTCTCTTTCATAGTCCTCTGCTACCTTGATCATGCGTGGCTTCTCCTCAGCAAGCAATATTAGATCACCCCTTTCTGCTGATTTCTTAAGCGATTCTTCTCTGTTTCTTATTAAGTCTGTCGATGATGTGTATGTGATTCCAAATTTCTTAGATAAAGCATAGAGTCTTGTTTTGTGATCTTCCACTTTGTCTTCCTGGATTCTTAATTTATCCTTAAATGCTCTAACGGATTCTAACCTTCTTTTTACATGCTTTTCTGCCTTACGTTTCATGTAACTTTGGACAATCGCATAATTTATTTTCTGAGCCTGATCTTTCGTCAGCGCATAAGTTTTGATTTTTATTAAATCTGTATCTCCGTCTAATGAGGTTTCTATCCTGTTGGAAATTTGCGTTTTGAGCTCTTTAGCTTCAATTTTAAATAACTTATCTAACTTGTAGTCCTGAATGGCTCTACTGATAGTAGCATCACTACTAAATCCATATCCTTGTTCTGGCTTGATGTAGGATCTTGAAAAAATATTTCTATTTTTATCAGCTGATGAAGAACCCATTCCCGGTATCTCGATTACTGTTTCACATGACTCCAGCTTGTTGATAAATTTTAGATAAGAGACCCCTCCAAGAAAGCAAACTAGGATGAAAATGAAGATACGTTTCATATACATGATTATGACAATTTATTACTCATTTCGTTCAAAAGGATTTTACTGCAAAACTCCATCTTTTCGACTGTAATCATCTGATATTAAGTGGATTTTGTTTGCATGAATCATACTAGAAGAAATGCAATGAAGACGATAACTGTAGCGACGGCTGGTGTTTGGCCGATGCCGGTTACCAATTAAAGAACTAATCATTATTTTTCATTTAGAGACTCTTTCCTTTTCCACATTAACTTAGACACCGCTCCGGGAACTTCATTGCCATGAATAACAAAAGGATCTAGAGATCCTTCATGGAGACAACGATTAAACTCAGCTGCTTTAATTTTATCTAAAAATTTAATTTCCGCTAAGTACAGATCAATCTCTGTTTCATACTGAGTGATCTGCACTGGCGTGAGTTCTTCTATAATTTCACGCTTAAATTCTCTATGAGAATAATAACGCGAATGAACAGTTGGATTAGGATCTACAAAATCCATACCAAATTCAGAAGCCAGTGCTTTTAATTTATTTCGCGCCTTAACAACTTCATGCTCTTGATATTCACGCTTGGACCCGAATTTTTTCTTCAATTGATTAGCTTGTCGCTTTTTTTCATCAAGTAAAATGCACCTGTAACTATCCAAGAGAGCATAGCAAATTTGTTGTGCTTTTTCTTTTGAATCAGCAAATACCTTAACAGCTATTTTTTTCCTCTAGAAAGCTGAGTAGTCTCAATCGATTTTTCTATCTCATTACGCAGAGCAATAGCATTTTCACCATAAAGTTTGTCTAAGCTGTAGCTGTGAATCGCATTTCTAATATTTCCACGTCCACTAATAATATTCTGATGCTCGTCAATTGAGTATTTGACCACATCATCTACATCATAAAACTCATTCTTAGGTATATACGGTTCAATAACGAACATGCATGAGTAGGAAGGTTTCGAGAATAATCGGTACCCTAAAAAACCGAGTAATGCAACAATAGTCAAACTAATACAAATCCTCTTCATCGTGCTAAATCAGACAATCCATACTCAATTTCGTTCACCCTAATATTCTCTATCAGTTCATCTTTGTGCTTGTAATCATTTGATCGGGTATTGTTGTTACGACAAACGAATAATACCATTCCGCAATTGATATCGGACAATAGATTTGTTTAGTGAGTGTGGTAAATTGTGCTTCGCATTTCTTATAGAGTGCCAGGCGAATCCTCTAAAAATCTGCGTTTCTCTTCAGTCGTGATGCCCGCATCACTCCTTCATCGCGTCTTGATTTTTAAAGGATTCACTCTGGCTATTGTCCGATTTCAATCACTACATGGTATAAGATCGCTTAACATTGGACCAATGTATGCGAAATGTCTAAGTTGATGCGTGTGCCGTTTGGGGCTTTTTTCGGTGAGCACCTGGTAACTGGTAACTCTATTCCTGATAAAGAGTTTCTCCTTCTGATTTGGCGATGACTACGGCTGCGCAGGAGTCTCCGAAGACGTTTACTGCGGTGCGGGACATGTCTAGGAGGCGGTCCACTGCGAAGAGTGCGAGGATGGCGTTGTCTGCTCCGGGGATGCCGGAGTTGTTCATGATGATGAGGATGGCGACCATGGAGGCAGAGGGAACTCCGGCTACTCCGATGCTGGTGAGTAGGGCAGAGATGACAACTAGCATCTGGGCGGCGAAAGCCATTTCTAGTCCCATGACCTGGGCGACGAAGATGACGGCGATGCATTCGTAGAGTGCGGTGCCATCCATGTTTACGGTGGCTCCGAGTGGGAGTGTGAAGCTGGCGGTTTTCTTGCTGACGCCGGCATTGTCCTGCACGCAGCGCATGGTGACGGGGAGGGTGGCGGAGGAGCTGGAGGTGGAAAAGGCGGTGAGGAGTGCGGTTTTCATCGCCTTGAAATGGTTGATGGGATTAATGCCTGCTACTAATTTTAAGAGTAGTGGAAGGACGAGGAACATGTGGAGGGCGAGGGCGATGAGGACGGTGAAGAAGTAGGGAGCAAGCTGCTGAAAGACTTCTGCGCCGCTTTTGTAAACGGTGACTGTGATCATGCCGAAGATACCGAGTGGTGCACAAACCATGATCCACTGGGTGATGCGGATCATCACGTCATTGAGTGTTTGGAAAAAATCTCGCATGGGCTGCATCTGGTCTGGCGGGAACTGGGTCATGGCGATGCCGAACATGAGGGAGAAGACGAGGAGACCTAACAGCTGACCTTCTGCTCCGGCTTTGATGATGTTTGAGGGGAGCATACGCTTGAAGATAGCGGTCCAGTCTTTGGCTTTGGCTTGGCGGTCTGGGGCAAATTTTTCCTTGGCGGAGTCATCAGCTTGGGCGGGTGCTTCATCGAAGACTTGGCGGAGCTCTGCATTTGGCTTTCCGTCTTTGAGTCCGGGCTGGATGGTGTTGACAATGAGTAGCCCTAGGACGACTGCGCTGAGGGTGGTGAGGAGGTAGAAGCCTAGGGTTTTTAGACCCATGCGCTTGAAGCCATCGAATCCGGCGAGGCTTGCTAGGCCGGCGATGATGGAGGAGACGACGAGTGGGACGATGATCATTTTGAGTGCCTGGAGGAAGAGGTCACCGAGAAGATCGCATATTTTGAGGAAGGATTGGAGCCATGGTGCGTCATCGAATTTCTTGAGTAGCGAGCCGATGATGACTGCGGCTATGAGGGCGATGATGATTTGCCAATGGGCTGCTATTTTCTTCATGCTGGCATCCTACAGATATGGGAGAGGGTGTAAAAAGTTAAATTTCGCGTTGCTTTTTACAGGTGGTGAGATTGACTTTGCGGCATGAGTCATTCTGAAAAATCTGTCCGTACACGTTTCGCTCCATCGCCCACTGGTTATCTGCATACTGGGGGTGCGAGGACTGCGTTGTTTAACTGGCTGTTTGCGCGCAAGCATGGGGGTAAGTTTTTTCTCCGTGTGGAGGATACGGATGAGGCGCGGAATACGGAGGAGGCTAGGGCGGCTATTTTTGGTGGCTTGGAGTGGCTGGGGATGGATTTTGATGAGGAGCCAGTGTATCAGTCTCAGCGGCAGGCGATTTATGAGAAGTGGTTTGATAAGCTGGTAGCGGCAGATCGCGTGTATGAGGATGAGGGGGCTTGGAAATTTAGATTTGAGCGTAAGGCGGTCACCGTCCATGACTTGGTCTGTGGTGATGTAACGATCGATTACAATGATCAGGCGGTGAATCCTAAGACTGGAAAGGCGAATAATCCGGACATGGTGGTGAGGCGTTCTGATGGGACGTTTGTGTTCCACTTTGTGAATGTGGTGGATGACATTGAGATGGGGATGACGCATGTGATCCGTGGTGAAGACCACTTGATGAATACTCCGAAGCATTTGCAGTTATTTGAGGCATTTGGTGTGGAGCCGCCGAAGTTTGCTCACATTCCGCTGATCTTAAATAAGGATGGCTCTAAGATGTCTAAGCGTGATATTGGGGCGCGTGTTGATGGTTATAAAGAGGACGGATTTATTTCTGATGCGGTGAATAATTACATCGCCCTGTTAGGGTGGTCGCCTAAGGATGATGAGGAGATTTTTGCTCTGCAGGAATTGGTGGAAAAGTTTGATTTGTCCGCTGTGAACCGCTCAGGAGCTAAGTATGATGAGAAAAAATGTGCCTGGGTGAATCAGCAGCATTTGCTGAAGCTTAGTGGGCAGGAATTTGCGACAGCAGCAGCTCCGTATGTGGAAGCGGCTGGCGTGCCTGTGGATGGGAGCTATGAAAGGATAGCGGCATCGGTGCAAGAGAAGGTGGATCTGCTTACTAAAGTTCCTAAGATGATTTCTTTCTATACCAATGCAGATTATCCGTTTGATACTGAGGTGATGGAGAAGGTGAAAAATAATGCTCAGGCTGGCGAGTTGTTAGAAAAATTAGCGGAGGCGTTTTCTAGTCTAACAGATTGGTCTGAGGCGAAGGGAATCATCGGAGCTACCGCTAAGGAAAATGGAGCTAAGCCCGGTCAGCTAATGTTCCCAACACGAGTTGCATTGAGCGGGATGGGTGGCGGACCTGATCTAGGTGAAATTTTAGAAATACTGGGACAAGAGGAGTCTGTCCGCAGAGTGCGTAGAGCGGTGAGTGAGCTATCATGAAGCACGTTTATACCATCGATGATCTGCGAGATAGATCGCTGCCTGAGAATGCGAAGTTGGCAGTTCTAGGCTATCCAGTCGCTCATTCTGCCTCACCAGAAATGCACCAAGCTGCGCTGGATGCGCTGGGTCTGGATGTGACTTATATTCGGTTAGAAATAGAGCCGGGTAGTGTGGCTGAGTCATTTTCTCTGATGCAGAAATTAGGGTTTATTGGCTGTAACGTGACTATCCCCCATAAGCTGGAGGCGATGGAGTGCTGTGATACTTTATCTGACTCAGTGAGGTTACTCGGAGTGGCGAACACGATCCATTTTCATGAAGGCAAGATCATGGGTGATAACTCAGATGGCCCAGGTCTGGTCAAGGCGCTTGAGGAGGACCTAAAACTCAGAGTAAAGGGAGCACGGGTGCTCGTTCTAGGTGCAGGTGGCGGAGCTGGAAAAGCGATTGCCACGCAGCTAAATAGTGAAGGTTGCGCTAGATTATATTTATCTAACAGAACGGTCAGCAAGGCGGAGTTACTGGTGGAGAAATTTATTGAAAATACTGCATCAGATCAGACTAGGTTGAAGGCACTGGGTAATAGTGTTTCTGACTTAAAAATGATCGCCGATGACGTGGATATTATTATCAATGCGACATCCCAGGGCATGAAGCCTGAGGATGAATTGCCATTTCCAGTGGAGTCAATAACATCTAAACACAAAGTGTATGATGCGATTTATAGTCCACCATGCACTAAGCTGTTAGAGTCAGCTAGTGATCGCGGTGCGGCTATCTCTAATGGCTTGTCGATGTTAGTTCACCAGGGTGCGATTTCATTTGAAATATGGACAGGTGTAGCACCTGATACCAAGCTAATGAGAGAGGCTATCTCTTAGTGCGTTTTTATTTAAAATGCACTAGTTCTCTTTCGCAGGTGGGGTTTCCCAGTTGAAGCCGTGAATTTCCTTGAGCACTAGTTGAGTTTCACCTTCGATTTCCTCGAAATCAACGGTGACATCGAGCCTGAGCAATCTATTTTTGGGACGGTCAAAGGAACCTATAACCTCTTCGGTTACTATTTTTTTCTCTCTGCGCTCACGTAGCTCTTTAAATTTATTGGTAAGCTGTGTCTTGAGCTTCGTCTGATGTTTGACAAAAACGGATATCGATAGCTGACTAGGCAGAACACTGTTGTTGTAGGCTTCGGAAAGTTTGTATTCATCGTATCCGCTTAAATCGAGCGAATTGGCACTCCTCTCTCTTGCATAGAGTTTGAATCGTTTCGGTGAGTTTTTCTTTTTATCCTCACAAAATCTGAACCAGTTAACCTCTCCAAGCCTTACGAAATGAGGCCAGTCAATAAACCAGTCATCACCTTTTTTCCAGAAAAGAACTTCAAAATCATATGGTTTGGCTGTTTGGGTAGCTCTTTGTGTGTAGCGGAAAAGCGCGGCAGCTTTTGGCTGATCCCCCGATTCAATGAGGTCAAATTTGATGATTTCTGAAGAAGCGAGATCATTTCTCATCAAGTTCCCTCGGTAGTAGCGATTAATGTCTAGAACCAGTTCACTACCGTTGAGAATATGTGATGATTTAGATTGAACAACGGACACTCTGGCAAATCTTACGAAGCGTGACTTACACTTTTGATAAGCGTCATTTTTTCTAATAACATAGGCTTTATCTGCATCATCTAATTCAACGTCAGCGATGGCAGCTGCCTTAGCCTTATTGTTCATTCTGTTTGCCATCAATGCGATTACCGCAAGACCTACCACCCACATGAGACAGATGATGGTCCAGTTTTTGCGTTGTTGCTTCTTCTTCATTGAGAAGAGATCCGCTTCATCCATGCCTGGAACGCCATGTTTGCTTTTCTTGTCGTGTTTATCGAGGGCGGGCATTTCTGATACTGCCGCAAATTTTGGTTTCACGGGATGCTCACCGCATGATCCACATTTGATGTCTTCTATCGCACGTTGTTTTGATTTAAACAACTCTCCACAGCAGTCGCAGTGGTATAAATGTCTTTGTTCTTCAGCCATATGAATGGAGTGATTATTTAGTCAGTTTTCAGAAAATCAATGCTTTTATCAAATACATCAATTCCTTATGGATGTTAATGAGTAAACATTGGGCGGACTGGTATGCCTTTTTCGGCAAAATACTCTTTCGCTTCTCGCACAGAATGTTGACCGAAATGGAAAATACTGGCAGCCAAAACTGCATCCGCTTTTCCTTGTTCTAGGACATCCACCATGTGTTGAAGATTTCCAGCACCTCCACTGGCGATGACAGGGATACCTACTGCCTCGCTCACGGCTGCTGTTAGCTCAATGTCGTAGCCATCCTTAGTGCCATCTGCATCCATGCTTGTTAGTAAAATTTCTCCGGCACCTCTGTTGTAAACTTCTCTAGCCCACTCCACGGCATCCAGTCCTACGGGCTTTCTGCCACCATGAGTAAAGACTCCCCATTTGCCATTTTCATCACGCTTGGCATCGATAGCTACCACGATGCACTGATCACCGAACGCTTTCGCCCCAGCATCTATCACTGAAGGATTCACTACCGCCGCGGTGTTCATTCCTACTTTATCTGCACCTGCTAGGAGCATCTTGCGCATGTCCTCCACCGTGCGAATACCACCTCCGACTGTGAGCGGGATGAAGCATTTCTCGGCTGTACGTCGCACCACATCCACCATCGTTTCTCTGCCGTCACTTGAGGCAGTGATGTCCAGAAATACTAGCTCATCCGCTTCCTGCTCATTATAAGCAATCGCGCTCTCAACTGGATCTCCCGCATCGACCAGATCCACAAAATTCGTCCCTTTCACCACTCTGCCATTGGTCACATCGAGGCAGGGGATAATTCTTTTCGCTAGCATAATAAAATTGTTAAAATTACTTCATACCCCAAGCTCCGACCTCTCGTTTCTTGGCATCATTCTCCATCGCCTTTAGCCTATCCTTCTGTTTTTTCCAGCTCGTGCCATCTGGTAAATTTCCGCCTCGGGTAGATAGACGCACTAAGCCTTCTTGCACCAGTAACTCGTGCAAGTAATACTCTTTGCCATCTTTTTCCAATACGATGAAAGCATGCTTCCTGGTTTCAGACTGCCTATTCGTAACAGGCTCCCACTTCGTGATGATTTTAAATTTCTTACCCTTAATGAGACTCATTGTCCGTTTTTTTCCAAGCTTACCAAGTTCAGCAGTTTGTTTTCTGTTGAGTCCACCGAAGTACTGACCCTGCTTATCTAGTCTATCGCCATTGTTCTCACCTCTACCGTAGGTCTTGTAGGCACTCTCTGCGGTGTCTGCATAGTAGAGCCTTATCTCATCTTTACCTTTGGGATGTTTCACATGAAAGCTATCACCATCATTGTGTCTGTGATCTACCAAGGTGCAGTTTTCCAGAACCTCATAATCATTACCTACTACCTTGACTTCACTCAGCCCATCCATGCTCACGGGGGCTGAGTTTCCACCGGTGAGATTATCTAATAAATCAGGATTTTTGTTCTTAATATACCATGCCACTAACGCCACTACGAGAGTCAGCACCACCATGAGAGTTGATTGTTTTTTCTTCTTAGCCATAAAATTATGAGTGCCTTCTACAGTCCAGAGAAGCCTTTGTAAACCTTGTATGTTCCGGTAGGCACCGCTTGTTTACGCCACTCCTTTTTCAGCTTCCTGTGCTTCTTGATAAATGCCGTCGGATCTGCCCAGTTGGTGAGTGATTTACTCACGCTGGTGCGGTACATTCCCACCTTAATGTTATGGCGAATCTCGAAATGCAAGTGTGCAGGATACATTCCACGGTTATTCCCCATCGTAGCGATCTGCTGACCGCGGGTCACGTAGTCACCTTTTTTTACTAGCATCTTTCGATTATGGCCGTAGAGAGAGTCCACGTATTTTATTTTCCCAGTCTTAGGATCTCGGTAAGCATGTCTGAGAATGATCACCCGTCCCCAGCCGCCTCTGACATCATAGGCAAATGTCACCACACCATTCGCACAGGCATAAATGGGATCATGCAGGTCGCTATTTCCGCCGCCCGTGCCATTCCAGTCCTCGCCAAAATGCACCGGACTACGCAAGCGCATCCCGCGGGCTTTGTAATATTTATACGCATTAGGCTTCCCCACTGGGAAATCAAACCCATCAGCCAGCTCCACGCGGATCTGATCCGCTTTTGAGATCAGCGAAAATAGTAGGAAAATGGTTAACTTACCAATAGATCCATATGCTGAAATGGCTGAGATGCGCGTCATTAAAAATAGTATATAGAAATTATTGAGTTTCTTCCAATGAAAAAATCGGTGACTAGTTAGCAGAAAAGAATGTGAAGGCAAGTGCTCAACTGACATACAATTAATCACGTTCCTTGTTGAATAAATCGAAACTCTTACTAAGTTCGTTTTCATAACTGGCACTCACCGCCATAGATGAAATGAATATACTTAGCGAACTTAACCTCAATGAACTAGGCACTAGCGGCGTCATCACCGCTGTCATCGCCGTGCTTACGCTTCTCGGTTTTATCAAGGGAGCGGTGAAGCTCGTCTTTCTGTTATTCTCCATCGCTGGAGCTGGCTATGCTGCGTATTGGGGCTCTGAGGAAGGGCTTACCTACCTTCAGAGATCTTGGCCAGCTGCACCTGAGCAGCTAGGAAATGTCTTTGCGATTATCTGCGGGCTCGTGGTATTTTACTTGTTATCTAAGATCTTCGGATTCTTCACAGATCCATTTGAAAATAGTAATTTCATCGCACGCTTCGCATTCGGTATTCCAGCAGCTCTAGTCAGTCTCATTGCCGCATCGGGACTCGTTTGGTTGAGTTTAAATTTCCTGAAAAGCAAAGGTGCGGAGAGTGAAATCAAATACTGGCTATCGCAAGATAATATCAATGCGGATACCCGCCTCAAAACATACCCTACTCTAGCCAACCTCAAACATAGGTTTGAATCATCCACCATAGGGAAAAAGATAGCAGGCATTTACAAGATACACGAAAGCGAAAAGCACAATCTGGCTAAGCTCCTCGTCATTGCCAATACCTCAGCGGATAAAATAAACCAACTCGCCCAAGATCAGCGCGTGAGAAATATACTACTCAGTCCAGAAGTGAGAAACCTCATGAATGACCCATCCATCGGCAAACAGATCTCAGAAAATGATGTCCACGGACTACTCTCTAATCCCCGTCTGAAACAAGCACTGAATGACAAGCAACTCATGAATGACCTCATTTCTGTTAGTTCGGAGCAGTTGAAGTGATGACCTATTATTACTAAGGTTACTGATGTTAATCATCTTGAATGTTTTATGGAACATGCTACGTTAATTTTATGGCACTGGAAAATAAAAGCGAACTTGTCAGCATAGATGACTACCTAGAAGGCGAGCTAGTCTCCGAGGTGAAGCACGAGTATTTAGGTGGAGTCATTCACGCTATGGCTGGTGGGAAAATGAGACACCATAAAGCAGCGGGAAATGCCTACAGCTCACTCCACCACTCGCTTAAAGGAAAACCATGTCAGCCATTTAATAGTGACACAAAAACTCGAATCCACCTTCCAAATCAAGTTCGGTTTTACTATCCAGATGTTCAAGTGATTTGTGATCCAGTAGATGAGGATAGCCTGTTTACTGATATACCCACAGTCGTCATAGAAGTTCTGAGTGATTCTACGAGCCGCACAGACAGAGGGGAGAAACGAGATGCGTATTTGCTAGTTCCATCACTAAAGGTTCTCATCATCATAGATCCTAGCAAGATCTGCGTGGATGTTGACAGACGTGCACCACATGGAGCGTTTATCCCCGAGCATTATAATCTCATGGAAGAGGTCATCCATCTCCCAGAGATAGAAACTTCGCTTCCCGTGGCTGACATCTACGAGGGCATCACTTTAGTATGAAAATTTTAGTAGAAAAACTTTATCAGAAAAAGACTAGCCCATAGATTGACAATGATTGGCTAACATGGTCTTTTGGAGCAGATCACTTACACAATCATGCCTAGAGAAGACTACATTGCCACTATCGGACTAGAAGTTCACTGCCAGATCACCGCTAACTCCAAGATGTTCTGCGGTTGCCGTGCTGGATATGGGCACGAGCCAAATACCAATGTTTGCCCCGTCTGCCTCGGGCTTCCCGGCGCGCTTCCTGTGCTGAATAAGCACGCCATTGAGCAGACGATTCTTGCGGGGATGTTGTTAAATTGTAGCACCCCAGAGATTTCTAAGTGGGATAGAAAAAATTACTTCTATCCAGATATGCCCAAGAACTTTCAGCTCACCCAGTTTGACCTACCACTCTGTTCTGGCGGGGGTGTGCCACTTTATGATCTGGCTTATCCTAAGGAAGTGCAGAAGAAAATTCCTAATCCTGGGAAAGTGGTGAAGATGAACCGCATTCACCTAGAAGAAGATGTGGCGAAATCCACCCACTTTGCAAACCACTCTACGATCGACTTCAACCGTGCGGGAACACCGCTGATGGAAATTGTTTCCGAGGCAGATATCGACTCAGCGGATGAGGCCTACGCGTATTTGAAATCACTCCAGCAGATCCTCGTTTACGGGAAAATCTCTGATGCAGATATGGATAAAGGTCAGATGCGCTGTGATGTGAATATTTCTGTTAGACCAAAAGGAACCACAGAATTAGGCACCAAGCTAGAAGTCAAAAACCTTAACTCCATCACCGCTGTTAGAAAGTCCATCGAGTTCGAGATCCAGCGTCAGTGTGATGAATATGATCAAGGCATTCCCCAACAACAAGCAACCATCCGCTGGGATGATGCCATCGGTGAAACTGTCGTGATGCGTATCAAAGAAGACTCCGCGGATTACAGATATTTCCCAGAGCCAGATCTGCTACCAGTGCGCACGGCTGACCTAGTAGCGAAGATGCAGCCGCAAGTGCCTGAGCTACCACACCAGAAGCGAGATCGCTTCGTGCAGGAATATGCAGTCTCAGAATATGATGCCGGAGTTCTCACCTCAGACAGATCACTCGCAGACTACTTTGAGTCCGCAGCTAAAGGCTCTAAAGCACCGAAAAAAGTAGCCAACTGGATCATCAACACTGTCCTAGGAAAGCTGAATGAAACCGAAAGCCAAATCACTGATAACCCGGTGAAAGCTGACTCGTTACGTGAGCTAGTAGATCTTGTAGAAGCGGGAACCATTTCTAACAATCAGGCAAAAGACGTCTTCAGCGCACTCTGGGAATCACCAGGAAAAGCACCCGCAGACATCGCGAAGTCCATGGGGTTCGAGCCAGCGGATAACTCTGCTATCGAAGCCATCATCGATGAAGTCATCGCCGCAAATCCAGATAAAGTAGCCGAGATCACAGGCGGAAACCCAAAGATGGTAAACTGGCTTACTGGACAAGTCATGAAAGCCTCCAAAGGAAAAGCAAACCCGAAGATGGTCACAGACACACTCTCTGCTAAGCTTGGATTATAGATTATTTCCAAGCTGTTTCTAGTAACTTTTGATACTCTGCTATCTTTGCTGGCTTTCCTAATTTCTCATAAGCTTTCAGCATTCCGGAATAAATATGTCCTGACTTGGGGCGCTTTTTTAATGCCTTCTCAAAGTAGCTGATTGCTTTTTCATTTTCTCCAAATTTTAAGCACAACCAGCCGAGTTCTTCTGCCATCGGGCTAACTAGCATGGGCGGCTCTGTGTAGAACATCTCTGCTTCTTTTTCTAACAGAATGTCAGCTAAACTTAGATCCATTTTCTCTTTCTTATCCACATTAAACATCCACACCTTAGCCGCTTCATTATAGATGTTCATGATGGTCGCGGCACGGACATCTTCTCTAGCTGCGGTCTTTATCTTGCCACGTGACTTCTGGAATTTCTCCATCGTCACTTCCATTTCCTCACTGAGTTCAAAGACTCTATTCCAGTCCCCTGCCCCGTTCATTTCAGCTTTCAGATCACAGTAGTGTCTTAGAAATTTCACATAATATCTAAGCGATGTCTCTTCACCATACAGAGTGAAATCTAACAACTTACTAGCCTTCGAGTATTCTCTGAATCTCATATGAACATAGGCTTCGAGGGTTGCTAAAATATAGTCGTTCTGAGAATTGGTGATATTTTCCCGCTTAGATTCTGTTAGAGAAGTCTTAAGTACCTGAGCGATGCGTAGCGCCTCAGTATAGTTCCCGCGCTCAGCCTCATTTTTCGCCCAGAAGTGCAGATTATGGCTATAGTTTGGCAGGTCGCTAGGGGTAAGTTTTTCTGTGGTGAAATAGTTCCTCTCGCTGTCATAGCACTGTTTAAATGCCGTGCTCGCAGAGGTATAGTCGCCAGCTAGGAAGTAGATATGCCCGGGCATGTGGAGCAGATGGCTGATGTCTTTGCCCTTAGAGGTAAGTTTTTTCACATGTGGCAGTGCCTTTAAAAATTCTGGTCCTTGCTCTAACACATGCACGTAATAATGGATCAGCCCCACATGGTCAGGACTCTTTTCTAGACCACTTTCTAACAACTTAATGGACTCCTTAGTCTTTTCTTTAGGCTCACCCTTAGTAGTGTATCCGCGCTGGTTCCAGTATGCGTATAGACCCACTGCATTTAAATCAGTAGGAAATTTTTCAATGATCTCTGCTAGACTCACACAGGCTGTTTTAGAGCCTGATGTCAGGAGTGAGCTAAGCATCGATATGTAGAGTTTTTCATGCTCACTAACATCTTTAGATAGTTCCACAGCTTGCTTAAATGCTGCATCACGTTCCTCTTGAGCTTCATTTATTTTCCCAGGAAGAGACATGCAGATGCCCCAGTATGCCATCGCACAGTCTGGATCTTCCTCCACAGCCGCTAGGAAATATCGGTAAGCTTCCACCTCCCAGAATCCATGCAGACAATTCAATCCCTGATTAAAATACGCCTGAGCTTTTTCACTCTTCGTAGTAATCTTTAGCTCTGCATTCCCCAGAAATTCACGCATCTTAGGCTTCGCTAAATCTTTAAGCCAAGGCGCATAAAACCTCCCCACCTCACAGCAGCGACATTTAGAATCATTCTTTATTTCCTGCGAAACCTCTTGCGAAAAACTTACCCCTGGCAATGCCAGAAACAAGCAGCTGGTAAGAATGATGGGCTTTGTATTCATGATTTCTACCCTAGCTCACAGCCGCCTCGCGCATGTCTTCGTCTGTGTCGGTCTCATCTACGATTTCTCCTGTAAGTTCCTCGATGATGTCTTCTAGGGTGACGACTCCATCCACGCCACCGAACTCATCTCTAACAATGGCTAAGTGCTGCCTGCTTTTCTGGAAGATAGGCAGGATGTCATCTGCTTTATTGCAGTGTAAAACCTCTACTGGTACGTAGCCGTGCATCCTCACTTTGTCCGCACCTTGTCCCTTGATCATGGCAATGAGTAGGCTGGATTTCAGCACCACACCTACCACGTCATCTCTGGATTCCCCGATGACTACGATGCGGCTATGCTGAGACTCTATGACCTCATCAATCACGGACTCGATAGCTGC
Source organism: uncultured Verrucomicrobiales bacterium (assembly GCA_937128235.1). Lineage (GTDB taxonomy): Bacteria > Verrucomicrobiota > Verrucomicrobiia > Verrucomicrobiales > Akkermansiaceae > Rubritalea. The sequence continues at coordinate 26,974 of CAKZMG010000286.1, read as the reverse complement.
TTCACCCTCTATGCAGGTGAGCGAGATGCGCGGCGTCATCAGTGCTCTTGCATCCATATCATTGAGCTGGAACACACCGTGGAGCATTTCTAGCTCGTCTGCCTCGATGACTCCTTCCTCCTCACCAAGCTGAGCCATGTAGCGGATCTCGCGTTCGTCTGTGCTGAGGACCTGCTTATCCTTGCCTGTAAATGGGCTGGTCAAGAACTCTACAAGCCAGATGAGCGGGGTGAATATTTTTGTCAGAAACAGCACAGGCTTCGCCATGAAGAGCGCTATTTTCAGATTGTGTTTTTCTCCGATCGTCTTAGGTATAATTTCTGCAAAGATAATGACAAGGAAGGTCAGTGATCCAGAAATAGCAGCCACTATCCAACTATCAAAGATCTCTTTAGCCAGTAAGGTAACGATCGTGGTGCCACCGATGTTGGCAATGTTGTTCAAGATGACAATCATCGAGATAGGGCGGCTCATCTTCTCACGGATGGCGAGCAGTGCTTTAGTTCCTCGTTTGGGCTTATTTTCCTCATCCGCCATCTGGCGTATCTTCATGATGGGGGTAGAAAATAATGCTGCCTCAGTGCCTGAGCATAATGCTGAAATGAAAATCACCAAGAAGGCTGCAATCAATAATGTCGTCATAAATATCTAAGAAGGTGCATTATATACACATTCTGGGTGAGATGCAACTAAAACTCACTACACTGCTTACTGCTATTGGAACGGAATGGGAAGAAGCTGAGCGTCATCAGTATGGTTTTGCACTTTGTCATCCAGCGGCTCATCGTAGAGGGCGGAGAAGAAGGCGGCGGCAGTGAAGCGCACGCCCTCTTTCGCCGGGTGACTGCCGTCTGGGCTGAATAACTTATCAGCTAAGTTCTGATCTTGATCGATGCCTTTTTTCCACAGCATTCCTACTGGAACGATGTGAATGTCACCACCACATGCCTTCGCCACATTCTCGTATCCAGTTACCAGCCTAGCTTGCATCTTATCAAAGGTGTCATCCGGGAACACCGCCTTATTCTGCTGGTCGCCATTCTTCCTGCCCCAGGTCTGGAAAAACACAGGAATGGCACCAGATTTCTTGATGCTAGTGACAAGTGTGTTCGCCGCGGCATCCATTTCCTTGCTCCGCTGTGCTTCTGGGAATGAGGGGCGCATACTCTGCTCTTGGAGCACCACCACATCATACTTTCCATTCTGTATTTTCTCTAACAATTTCTCCGACTTCGCATGTCTAGCCAGCGTGCAGCCACCAGAAGTGACCTGCTCTACGGTGATCTTTTTCTTCCTCTTCTCCGCTATTTTCTCAAATGCTTTCGGAACATGAAAACTATAGCTGTTCCCGATAAATAATACTCTGAGGTGCTTTGATTTCTGGACTCGATCTATCAGCTTATAGTGCGGATCAGTCTGTAAGGCATTCATCCACGTCTTGAGTTTCTCCTGATCCTGTGGGGAGAAATTCTGTATTGAGCTACCAAATGTTGAGCCGTCCTTTTTTCTGAAAATGACTTTCTTCCCTTCTACTCCGATAGGTGAAGCCTGGATGGTTTTCTTGCCATCAGCCGAGCGTAATGTAGGCACAGATTCCTTCGCGTAAAGAGCTGAAATGCTGATCAATAAAATGAAAATATACCTAGTCATGATGCAAGAAGAATCGGTCAGGCGGTAATGCAAGTCAATCGGTAAAACATCATTAATGTCATTTAGCCGCCCGAAATATTTCTATTTTATCAGGCGGTTAAATGACATACAGGCTTTTTTCAGCCTATTAAAAAAATTATTTATCAGACATCTTAATTGACAAACGTCATTTAACCGCCTAAAAAAATGAAAATAAAACGGGCGGCTAAATAACATTATGGACTTTCACGGACGAGACGAATACATCAAGAACTTCAAGGAATTGCTGCTAGATAAGCGGGCTAAACTCGTTACCTGTCAGGGGAGAAGACGTATTGGTAAGTCCACATTCATCAGACAATGCGCCAGCTTCACCACCCACTACATCACCATATCAGGGCTGGCTCCACAGCCTGAGTTAGGTAAGCAAGATCAGTTAGAAAATTTCTCCATAGCTCTGAGCCAACAGCTCTCTAGTCCTAAAATCCCGCTCCTAGATTGGCCTACTGCCTTTCATTATCTCTCCAGCTTGATCCCTAAAACAGGTAGTACCTTGATCCTGCTAGATGAGATTTCTTGGATGTCAAAAGGCGACCCTAACTTCGCTGGCTATCTCAAAAACGCGTGGGATGAACATTTCAAGAATCACCCGCGTCTCATTCTCGTGCTGTGTGGTTCTGTGTCATCGTGGATCGATGAGAATATTCTCAACAGCACAGGTTTTGTTGGCAGGGTGAGCTGGCAGTTCCGTATTGACCCATTACCTCTGCATCACTGTAATGCCTTCTGGAAAGACTACGAAAAGAAGAAGAAACGCACCATTCCTGAGATCGAAAAACTGCGCATCCTAAGCATCACAGGCGGGGTGCCTCGCTATCTGGAAGAGATCAATCATGGGCAGTCTGCTGAGCAAAATATAGCACGGCTGTGTTTCCATCCTGGCAGTTTGTTGTTCCGAGAATTTGATCAGATTTTCCATGACATCTTCATGCGAAAGGCACCCACTTATGGGAAAATAGTGCGCACTCTGGTAGATGGTCCGCGCACGCTGAAGGAGATAGGGCAAGCTCTCGGTAGGGACTCTGGAGGTACGCTTTCCAAGGCATTATATGAGTTAGCAGGGGCGGGTTTTCTTACTGAGGATAGGTCATTTAGCCCTGTATCAGCGAAGCCACTCCAGCGCACCGCGCGCTTTCGCCTCAGTGATAATTATCTGCGATTTTACCTCAAGTATGTGGAGCCTAAAAAGCTGCAAATAGAAAAGGGGATTTATCAGCTCTCACCACTGACCTCGCTAGAAGCATGGCACACGATCATTGGCTTACAGTTTGAAAACCTAGTCTATAATAGCCGGCATGAACTCCTCAGTCTGCTGGGCTTAGATTCCACTACGATCATGAATTACAGCCCATTTTTCCAAAATGCCACACAGCGCAAAAAAGCCTGCCAGATAGATCTACTCATCCGCACAAAATCCGCACTTTATATCGTAGAAACCAAGGTGCGCGAGAAAATAGACGCATCAGTGATCGATGAAGTGCGTGAGAAGATCATCCGTCTGAAAGTCCCTAAAAGCCTAGCAGTTCGCTCCGCACTCGTCTATCAAGGCGAGCTGGAACCGAGCCTAAAAGACTCAGATTATTTCGACCACTTGATCACTTTTAAACAGCTTCTCAATTATTGAGTGCAGCGAGAATCGCCGCTTTTAATCCACCCTAAACTCAGTCACCCTCTCAGTCACCCTTAAACCTTACCCAAAAAAATTAAAAAGCTGTGATTCTCCCAGCACTCAATATCAGCAGCCTCCTAGGCTACCCTCTCCCCTCTCTGTTTCGATTTCGCTCATATTATTGTTGCGCCACTACTTAGCAGAGGTAAGGTTTTCTTCATGATGAAATCCTTAGCAACTCTTACCTTCTCTGCTGCCGTAGCTGCTAGTCTGAGCACCTCGTTGACTAGCACGGCGCAGGAAAAAACACAGAAGCCGAATATTGTTTTATTTTTCATAGATGATCTCGGTTGGGCAGACATTGGAGCGAATGGTTCTCCATTTCACGAGACCCCGAACATCGATAAACTAGCGCAGGGTGGAGTGAACTTCACGCACTCGTATTCTGCTAATCCGGTCTGCTCACCCACGCGTGCGGCACTGATGACTGGTAAGGCACCGCAGCGAGTGGGTATCACGCAGTGGGTGCACCAGCCGTCACATATTCATTTAAAATCTGAGGAAGTCACCATCGCGGAATCGCTACAGAAGCATGGCTACGTCACTGGCTATATTGGCAAATGGCACATCGGCGAGAAAGATGACCAGATGCCATCTGCACAGGGGTTCAGCTGGATGAAAGCAGTTAACCGTGCTGGGCAGCCAGCTTCCTATTATTTCCCCTATAATAATAAACGCAAGGGAGCATTCTGGGATGTGCCAGATCTGGGTGATGGGAAAAAAGGCGATTATCTAACAGATTCGCTAACAGATTTCGCGATAGAATTTATAGATGCCAACAAGGGAAAAGATAAGCCGTTTTATCTCAACTTCGCGCACTACGCGGTGCACACACCAATCCAGCCACCTAAGGACTTAGTGGAGAAGTATAAGGCGAAGCGCAAGAAAATGTATGGTGACACTAAGACTCCAAAAAATAGAGACAGATACGGAACACACACTCGTGAGAGGCAAGACCACGTAGCCTACGCTGCGATGATGGAGAACTTGGACATGAACGTGGGGCGCGTGGTGGATCATCTGGAAAAAAATAATCTGTTAGAGAATACCATCATCATTTTCACATCAGATAACGGCGGGCACTGCCACCTAAAAAAACCCGGTATATCAAGTAATAGACCGCTTAGATCTGGAAAAGGATGGACGTATGAAGGTGGTATCCGTGTGCCTCATATTGTGTACTGGAAAGGAAAACTTACCCCTAGTGAGAGCAAGGTGCCGGCTATCACGATGGATCATTTCCCTACTCTGTTAGATGTGGCAGGGCTGCCGCTTGAGGCGGATCATCATCTTGATGGGAAGTCGCTAAAGCCAGCTCTGCTGGGTGAAAAAAATGCGGGATTGGCTGAGAGATTCATCGCTTGGACCTATCCTCATAATCATGGATCTGGGCATCGTCCGTCTCACGCTATTCGTAAGGATGGCTGGAAGTTAATCAAGTTTGAGAGCGGTCTTAAGTATGAACTTTATAATCTGTTAGAAGATGCTGGCGAGTCTAACAACTTGGCATTTCAAAACGCCCAGAAGGTAGCAGAGCTCGATACGCTACTTATGAACTGGATAAAGGAGACGACTCCTAAGACACCTATTTTCAAATAATGAAAATCACCTTTCCTCCAGATAATGCTAGTGATGCGGGAGCGTGGAGAAATTCTCGCCAGTACGAAGCATTCCCTATTGTTTTCCCGCTGTTCACTTACTTGATGATACTGTGGTGCTGTGTGGTGCATTACCTCATTTTCATGGCTATCAGAGGCGGAGATATAGTGGAGATAAATACCATGTACAGCAAGCTGGGAGGAATGGTAAATTATCCGTATTCTGAACCTAAGTGGAAGTTTTTGAGTAGTTGTTTTATTCACAACCCTACTACGCTGATGCATATTCTCTTCAACATGATGTGGCTGTTCCAGCTGGGTCCGCTGATGGAACGAGGGATCGGTACAGCTAAGACTGTGCTATTCGTGGTGGCTACAGGATTTATTAGTTCGACTATTTCTACAGCTATTGAGGGACCAGGAATCGGCATGTCTGGGGTGGTCTATGCGCTCTGTGGATTCATGTGGACGGCATGGCCGAGATGGACTGGGTTCCTTGAGAAATTTAACGGTCAGACGGTGAAGCTGATGCTTTTCTGGCAGGTGATTTGTTTTGTGCTGACTTACACGGGAGCGATGAATATTGGTAATGTTGCGCATATTTCTGGTATGATTTACGGAGCACTTATCGGTAAATGGGCGTGCGCGGGGAATAAGCATGGTAAGCCGTGGATGGCTGCTACGGTTGCCTTCACACTCTTCGGAATAGCCTGTGCCTTCAAGCCGCTGAGCGCTTGGTTTTAGGTATAGTATCTGCTGCATCTTGCAGCAGTCCGTTCCTGTGGCTTCCAGCCGCAGTTTACTTTGCCCTTGCTTTCCTACTGCTGCAAGATGCAGCAGGAACGGACTGCGGTTGGAAGCCACAGCTACTAGAAACAGGGTAAAAAATTACACCCTTCAGATATAGCGTCTTGATTTGAGGTGGGGTGCTGATAAAATTTAGAAATGAAATTAAAAAAACTGTCTTTTTCTCTTGGGTTGGTTTTCAGCTGTGCACTGAGTGTTGCTGTTAGTTCTGGTCAGGAAGCTAAGGAGAAAAATGTGTTATTTATTTTTGCGGATGATCTGGGTTACACGGATCTGGGATGCTTCGGTTCTAGCTTTTATGAGACTCCTCACCTGGATGCTCTGGCTAAGGATGGAGTAAAATTTACCAATGCCTACGCGGCGTGTCCGGTGTGCTCGCCGACTAGGTCATCGCTCATGACTGGGCGGTATCCTGCTCGCACGAAAAACACAGATTACTTCGGAGCGTTTAATCCCAAGCCTGGAAAGCCTGTGCCTAAGAAATGGAAGAAGCCATTAGTGCCGGCGCACTACATTGACAGATTACCAGCCGCTCTGACGACACTGCCTGAGGCGCTGAAGAAACATGGTTACGCAACGTTCTTTGCCGGAAAGTGGCATCTTGGTGGTGAGGGTTCGCTGCCGACTGATCATGGATTTGATATTAATAAGGGAGGCTTTCATCGCGGTGGTCCTTATGGTGGGAAAAAATATTTTTCACCGTATGGAAATCCTTACCTCAAGGATGGTACGGATGGTGAGCATTTGCCAGATAGGCTGGCTACGGAGACGGTTAAATTTATGAACTCTACGGATAAGCCGTTCTTTGCGCTACTCTCATTTTACTCAGTGCATACTCCGCTGATAGGGAGAGAGGATTTGGTAAAAAAATATAAGAAAAAGGCAAAAGATCTGAACCTGAAGAAGAATAAAATTTTTCAACCTGAGTTCCCAAGAAAGGTCAGAGCGAAGCAGAACCATGTTATTTATGGCGCGATGGTAGAGGCGATGGATGAGGCTGTGGGCAAGGTAATACAAGGCTTGAAGGATTCTGGTAAATACGATGACACGATCATTATTTTCTTCTCAGATAATGGTGGACTCTCTACTTCCGAAGGCTCACCAACGTCTAATTTTCCTCTGCGAGCTGGTAAGGGCTGGATGTATGAGGGCGGCATCAGAGAGCCGATGATACTGCGTGTACCTGGAGTAACGAAGCCGGGAACGAGTTCAGAAATGTTAGTCACCAGCACAGACTTCTTCCCAACAATTCTGGAGGCTTGTGGGAAAAATGTTCAGCCTAAGGATCACCTCGATGGGAAGAGTGTCATCGCGCAAATGAAGACTCCACAGACTGATAGAGCGCTGTTCTGGCATTACCCACACTGGGGAAATCAGGGTGGGATTCCTAGCTCGGCTGTTAGAGTGGGAGACTGGAAGCTGATCAAATTTTACTATAAAAAGGGAGTGGAGCTTTACAATCTGAAGGAGGATCCATCCGAGAAAAATGACCTCGCGATGACTGAGAAAGCGAAGACTCAGGAGCTGCTAACAATCCTAGAAAAATACATGGAGGAGACTAAGGCGGTGTTGCCTACTAAGAATGAAAACTTCAAAGGTGGAAAGAATTTCCGCTGGTAGCTTAGCTTTTAGATTACCTTCTGGCGGCTGCGGTGCCGCCGGTCTGGAAGGCTTCTCCGAGGATCCATTTTCTAAGGACGTTTCTGTTGCGGGAGATATTGCTGATGACGCGGTAGTTTGAGTGCTCTAGTGAGTAGGCATTGGTTCTGTCTTCATCTACGACTTGTCGCTTGAGTCCGCCTGAGTGGATGAAGCGCATTTTACCATCTTTGATGACGATGAATGCGACGTGTTTATCGAGACCGATGATGTGGATGCCTTCGTATTTTTTGTTGATGTGATCGACGTAGTTTGTGTAGGGAGTGTTGGTTTTGATTTCGTAATTTTCACTGTGATCTACAAAGGTGCGGATGATGTTTTGTGAGGGCTGCTGAGCCACGCGGATGCGGTTTATTTTAAATCCAGCATCTCGCATGATGGTGGAGACGAAGTATCCGCAGGCTATTTTTCCTTCGCCGGGGATGGTGGCTGTTCCGTTGAAGTCCCACGGGTGCCCTAGCCAACAGCGCATCATGGCTGGGAGATTTTCTTCTAACAGATCGCGGGCTTCTGCGAGAATTTCTGATCGTTGCGTTTCTGTGGTGGCGCGGAGGTAGCGCATGTTGAGGAGCTTTCTATTCGCTTCTAGCTCAGAAGTGAGAACTGCGTATTGAGCTGGATCAGGGACAGGTTCAGCTTCATCTGTTAGAAAATTTTCAACCATTGCGCTAATGCCCCACTGGTCTCGCTTGAGGTAGAGTAGTGTGGCGGTGCAGAGTGCTAGGATGAGGATGATGCTGGTGAACTTGATAAGGCTGGGAAATAAGCCGGGCTTGTTTGCGGCAGACTCAGTATTGGCACGCACTCGCCTTTTTGATTTAGTGGTAGGCTTAGTCGTTGTTCTTGATCGCGTTTTTTTTCTCTGCCGAGTTCTAGCAGTCTTCGACTTTGCTTTAGTCCTAGCTTTAACCTTAGCCTTAGATGCTGTCTTCGTTTTTGAGCGAGACTGACTGTTTAGAAATGGCGGTTTCATGGTGATTTCACTGGAGTTAGTCTGGCTGTTGTCTATGCTTCTGGGGAAAGCATGGCAGATAGATTACAGCGGAAGACTAGATTGGGGAAATTAGAAATTAGGGGTAAGTTTTTTATACGTGATGGAGCGGTGGTATCTATCAGTGCGGTGACTTATGGACCTTTTCCTGCTCCTACGCCTGATCACTATACAGAGTTTGAGCAGATTGTGAAGGCTGGATTTAATGCCATCCGTATCTATGAGGAGCCGAGTGAAGAGCTAATGGCAGCCGCGAGTGCGCATGGTCTGATGGTGTTTGCGGGGGTGCACTGGGAGTGGACGCGGGTGTTTCGTGGAGTGGGGTGTGAGAGGTTTTTTAACGATGCGAAGTTGAGGTTAGGCGATCTGTTAGAAAAATGGGGAGAGCATGAGGCTCTGGCGGGATGCTATGTGGCAAATGAAATACCTTCAGACATCGCGAGGTGGATAGGTCCGACGCGGGTGAAGGAATCGCTCGAAGAGTTGATCGATTTCTGCCGAGGGATCGCTCCAGAGGTGTTGATCGCGTATTCTAACTATCCTAGTAGTGAGTATCTGGAGCCGGGGAATGCGGATTTCACAGGGTTCAATATTTACTTGGAGGATAGAGGTAAGTTTTCTGATTATTTGGCGAGGCTGCATCATCTGGCTGGGGATCGGCCAGTGCTGATCTCCGAGTTTGGGATGGATAGTAAATTTCACGGAGTGGAGAAGCAGCGTGAGACGCTGCTGTGGGCTAGGCAGGAGATGCTGGATGCGGGGCTGGCAGGGATGACTATTTTCGCGTGGAGTGACCGATGGCGAGTAGGAGAGCGCGAGGTGGATGGATGGGAATTTGGTCTAACAGATCGAAACGGTGAAGAGAAATTTTCTCTCAGTGAGTTAGGGAAATTGGGTCGGAGTGAATTTCCTATGCCTAAGATGAGCGTGATTATTTGTGTCTATAATGGTGCGGATAGAGTGTGGAAGGCGATAGAATCTCTGAATCCTGCTGTGGTGAGTTACCCTGATTATGAGGTGATCGTGGTGGATGATGGATCTACGGATGGGACGCAGGAGCTGGTGAGGAACTATGATTTTGTGAAGCTGATCTGTGCTGAGCATGGAGGGCTGAGTAAGGCGAGAAACATGGGGGCGGAAGCCGCCGCTGCTTCTGGAGGAGAGATTTTTGCCTACACGGATGATGACTGTGAAGTGGACCCAGACTGGCTGTATTGGCTAGCGAAGGGATACGCTGAACAGGATGCGGATGCGATGGGTGGTCCTAACATTCCGCCGACTCCGCTGGATGAAGATGAGGCAGTGGTGGCAGCTGCACCGGGTGCTCCATCGCATGTGATGCTGAACGATAGGCAGGCTGAGCATATCCCTGGATGCACGCTGACGGTGACTCGTGAGGCGTTTGAAGCTATCGGAGGATTTAGTGAGGTTTACCGTGTGGCTGGGGATGATGTGGATTTTTGTTGGCGGCTTGAGAACGCGGGATTCAAGATAGGGTTTCATGGTGCAGCGTTTGTCTGGCACAGACGAAGGACATCGATTTACAGATATTTTAAGCAGCAGAAGGGCTATGGAAAAGCGGAGGCATTGCTGATGCGTGATCATCCAGAGAGATTTAAGCGGGGAATGGGAGCGAGCTGGAAAGGCTGTGTTTATACAGGTGCCGCGCTGGGTGCGCATGATGGGAGTTTTATTTACTATGGAATGATGGGGAGTGGCGCGTATCAGCAGGTGGTGACATCGATGATGCCGAGACGCACTCTTAACCCGCTTTTTAACTGCTGGTCAGCTAAGATGAAATTACGTTTAGCTGAATGGCTGCAACCCAAGGTTAGGCGGTGGGCGCGCTGGTGGTATAGTCGTGAGTGGGCTAAGAAGATAGAGAAAGCTGAGGGTAAGGTTTCAGATAAACGTGGTGGTGGTGAGCAGAACGTTCATGAAGAAGAAATCACGCTGGATGTGGAAGGTGCGAATGCTCGGTTAGAATGGTTAGATAAATTTATTTCTCAAGGATGGAGTAATGACCATGATTTTCCTGAGTGGGATTTAGTCAAAGCGGATGAGAAAATTCTGATAGCGCAAGAGGTGATAGGTGACAGGCACTGGAGGCTGAAGGTGCGTCTTCAGTCTAAGAATAGAAATTCTTCAACGCTGGATGCTATAAGAGATCTAGCTGATTATCGCTAGAGAGGGATTTCTCAGCGGATGATTTTTTAATAGATGTTTGGTTCCGCTGGCTGATCCATTGATCCACCGCGAGGACGAAGTCGCTATCTGGCTTTTGTTCCTCATTAAGAATAGAGCGGATGGATAGCTTCCATTCATCCGAGCTGAACTTAGGTGATGAGTGCTTCTCCAGATGCAGAGACAATTCGGTAAGGCTGCCACTGCGAAGTAAGTCCTTACGTAATCGAGTGAGCCACTTGCTCATGAATGGTTGATCTGCTGCCACTGTGGTGAAATGCTAGAGAGCAAAGTTTTCGAGGGCAATGCTTGTTTTAGCTTTTGTCTTTTGAGCATTGCACAATGAAAAAATTTTGACATGTTATAAGGTCACATGTCTGACACTCCACACTCTCCTGAAGAAAGCACTTCTCGTGATGAGAGAAAATTGCTTCATCTCATCTGGGAGCATCCTTCTAAGGTGGTGGGAGGTCTTGGTGTGGCGGGCGCTGGTCTTTGTGATGCCTTGGCTGAGAATGATGGGATCTCTGTGCAGATCATTTCACCTAGTTCTAGGATCAATGATAATTTTATTAATCTCAACTCATACCAACTCGATATAGATATAGAAAATGCGCTCAAGCTTCAGGCTAGCGTAGAGGATCAGCAAGATCTGGTAGGGATCACAGGAGCGGTGGCGGATTTCACTAGGGAGGTACATGTGGCTCAGCTGACCGCTGAGGCGGCGGCTCACCCTCAATACGCAGTGGTTCATGCGCATGACTGGATGACCGCGGCTGCTGGTGTGAGTGTGCAGCGAGCACAGGAAGTCCCGCTTATTTTACATGTGCATTCTACTCAGATAGATAGAGAAGGTGTGCATGCCACAGGGGCAGTTTATCAGCATGAGAAATGGGCGATGCAACAGGCGGACGTAATCATAGCAGTGAGTGATTACACAAAGGGAGTGATCATAGAGCATTATGAAATTTCAGAGGATAAAATACAGGTAGTGAGAAATGCGGGGGCAGGAGATGAGAAACCTTTTCTAACAGAAAAACTCTTGGCTAAGAAACAACCAATCGTGATGTTTGCTGGGCGGCTAGTGGGGCAGAAATATCCAGAAGTGGCAGTAGAGATAATGGCGGGAGCTCTCACCAAAGTAGAAAATGCCCGAGGAGTGATAGCCGGTGGAGGTGATAAGCTGGAGGCGATACGCAGTTTAGTGAAATTTAAGGGAATGGGTGACCGGATAGAGGTGCTGGGGAATGTTCCTCAGCAGAATATGAATACGGTCTATGAGCCAGCTTCCGTGTTGATTTTACCCTCTGTGTCTGAGCCATTTGGTCTGGTCGCGCTGGAGGCAGCCAGAGCAGGAGTAGCGGTGATGCTTTCTGATAGATGCGGTGTGTCGGAGGTGCTGAAGTCAGCGCAGGTGATAGATTTATACAGCACAGAGAAGTGGATCGAAAATCTAGTGAACCTCTTAGAAAATGAGGATGCGAGAGAAGTTCAAGCTCGCCAGCAGATTTCGGAGATAGCAGATTACAGCTGGAGTGATGCCAGTGATGCAGTTTTAGAAATAGTAGGTGGGTTGATAGAATAGTCTGGCTCAACTTACATAGTCTAAAAAAGCCCTAGTCTGCGTTACACAGAAGCTAGGGCTTGGTTGAAAGAATAATTACATATTCGGTAGCTCGATGAAGCCTTCGAGCTTTCTAATACGGGTCGGGTGGCGCATCTTACGGAGTGCCTTGGCCTCGATCTGGCGGATACGCTCACGGGTGACTTGGAACTGACGTCCCACTTCTTCCAGCGTTCTGCTGTAGCCGTCCTTGAGTCCGAAACGCTGCTCTAACACTTCGCGCTCGCGTTCTGTTAGAGTGTCTAGCACATCAACGATTTTTTCTTTAAGCATCGCGAATCCAGCTTCTTCCATCGGGTTGTCAGCTGCCTTATCCTCGATGAAGTCACCGAATGAGGTGTCATCTGAGTCACCGACTGGTGCCTGGAGTGAGATTGGCTGCTGAGCCATCTTGAGAACCGCACGGACACGCTCTACAGGTAGGTGAATCTCGTCTGCGATCTCGTCTGGAGTAGGCTCACGTCCATACTCTTGGACGAGTTGCTTTTGCACGCGCATGAGCTTGTTAATGGTCTCGATCATGTGCACTGGAATACGGATCGTTCTTGCCTGATCCGCGATAGAGCGGGTGATCGCCTGGCGAATCCACCATGTTGCGTAAGTTGAGAATTTATAACCACGGCGGTATTCAAACTTCTCCACAGCCTTCATGAGACCCATATTTCCTTCCTGAATGAGGTCTAGGAATGAGAGTCCACGGTTGGTGTATTTCTTAGCGATGGAGATAACGAGTCTGAGGTTAGCCTCGACCATTTCAGTCTTAGCTCCGTAAGCTTTTTTGATCCAGTTGCGTAGATCTTTATTATTTGCGTTGAAATTATCTGCGGTGTGCCAAGAGATCTGCTGAGCTTCGCGGAGCTTAGTTTCAAATTCTTTATCCTTCGGGTTGGCAGTGAGCTTGCGGTTAAACTTCCAGAACTTTTTCTGGTAGTCTTCCACTACTTCACAGAAGTCCTCTACAACTTTTTGCTTGTAATAGAAACGTCCATAAATTTTAGCGATAGACGCGAGTTGCTTTTCGAGTTCAGCTTCTAGTTTGAGTTTGCCGCGAGGTGTCTTGGCGTGCAGTTTACGGAAAATGAGGTCTGTGTCCTCGTGGCACTGGCGTAGTTGGTCACAGAGTTTAGGGAGCATTTTCATGTAGCGCTCACGGCTCTCGATCTTCTTGTCCAGTATCACTCGGTCAAATCTCTCCTTACCTTTCATCAAGCTATCAGCGAGATCGAGGTATGATTGAGAAACAAATCCAAAGCGGTGAAGATGCTTCTGCACAGTGAGTTCAGCATCCTCGATACGCTTAGAAATTTCAACTTCTTGCTCACGTGTGAGGAGTGGAACCTGACCCATCTGCTTGAGATACATGCGGACTGGATCATCTAGGATGTCTAGCTTCTGCTCAGTTTTGGTCGTGTTGGCATCGACGCCTTCTTTTTTGTTGGTGCGGTAACGATCCACTTCTGAGGCATCGATGATGTCAAACTCCATAGAGCGAAGACGCTCAAGGATGGCCTCCACATCTGATGGCTCCACCATGTCATTCGGTAGAATCTCGTTGATGTCATCGTAAGTGAGGTAGTCTTGTTCCTTAGCGAGCTTGATGAGCTCACGCACTTTCTCCTGCATTTCTGGAGTGTCGATGCGGTTCTTAGGAGCTTTCTTTTTGCTAGCACGTTGTGCTTTTTCCTCAGCCTCTTTAGCAAGTAGGGCTTCTAGTTTGGAAAGTTTCTTGGCTGGCTTTTTCTTAGTTGCCTTAGCTGGTGCGGCTTTTTTCGCGGCTTTCTTAGCAACCTTAGCTGCTTTTTTAGGAGCCGCTTTTTTTACTGCTTTTTTTGCAACTTTTTTAGGAGTTTTTTTCGCCGCTTTCTTTGCCACCTTCTTTGCAACTTTTTTAGGAGCCGCTTTTTTTACTGCTTTTTTGGCAACCTTCTTGACCGCTTTTTTTGCTGCTTTCTTGGCTGCTTTTTTTGCAGGCGCCTTTTTGGCTACCTTCTTGCTAGTCGTTTTTTTGGCTGTTTTTTTAGCCGATTTTTTTGCTGCCATAAGAATGATTTTAGAGATGATGTTTAGACGTAGAGACAATTCTACCATTATACTGGGCTGCCGAAATTTTCAGCTGCATGAGGAAGATTCTTTACTCTTGTTGTTTCGTCAAGTGATTTCTCTTCTACGAGAGCTTATTTATGATTAATTTATCAAATTAAGAGTTGTATAGCATCTTTAATATCTGTATATACAATGTAACCTAAAGTGGAATATTGTTTTTACGCCATTCTCTGAACTAAGCACAACAAACCTATGAATCGATTATTATCTAGCATTTTACTCTATCTCATTTTCATTTTATGCTCGTTCGCTGCTCCAGTGGATAGTAATTTCGCAGTGGATCATCTTCAATCTGGAAATGGCAAAACGAAGGTAGCATTTGACTCAACTGGGCGAATGTATGTAACGGAAAAACAAGGTCGCTTGTTGCTGTTTGAGCCTGACGGAAATGGCGGGTTTCAGCCTCCTGCTGTTCTGTTAGATATTACTTCAAACGTCGATTCAGCACTTGAGGCTGGGTTGCTAGGTTTAGAAGTAGATCCAGATCATGCTAATAATAGGTTCATCTATCTTTTCTACACTACGGCTACGGACCAGCGCCTGGTTCGCTATACGATGAATGGCACGTTTAATGGCATCATAGCTGGCTCTGAAACTGTATTGCTCTCAGGACTACCGCGAAATGTCACATTTCATAAAGCTGGTGACATTGGGATCAACCCGCTAGATCCATTTGCTATTTTTATCTCGCTGGGTGATGATGATCAGATCTACCCAGATAACATGCTGCCTCAGAATATAGATAGCTATGTTGGGAAAATTCTGCGGGTGGACACTTCTACAGGGCTCGGGCTTGCAGATAATCCTCATTACAATTCAGTGCCAAATTCTGTTCGCTCCAGAGTCTGGGCTTCGGGTCTGAGAAATCCATTCAGATTTGCCTTCCACCCTACACGAGCAGACACACTTTACGTCTCAGAGAATGGCGATTCTACTGATCGTGTGTCAGTGGTGCGAGCGGGAGGTAATGGTCTATGGAATGGAAATGACAATGGTGGTTTCTTAACCGTCAATACCCCGTTGTTTAAAGTGTTACATACCGAGTCAGCATCACTTGTTGGCATAGAAATAGCGCCTAGCGGGCCATTTGCTCACAACGCTAATCCCACACTTTATGTGGCTAACTGGCTGAGCGGGATCAGCCGCTATACTCTGTCTGATAGCACAAATCCCCAAGGCACTAATTGGGATACGCTGACGGCTATTCCTTCTGGAGGCGGAGCTAGTCACTGGGATTCTGATGCGACTGCTATGGACTTACACTTAGCTGCGGATGGTCATCTCTACTACGCTCAGACACAAGGTGACGCTTCTCTGGCAGGCTGGTTTCCTCTGAGACGCTATCGGTTTGCAGTTGGAAATCCGCCTGTTGCATCATTCACTACTAATCCCGCTACGGGAACTGGGGAAACTCCTTTTATAGTCTCCTTTACAGACACATCCACTCAAGGCACCAATAACCTGACAGCATGGCATTGGGACTTTGGTGATGGAAATAGTTCTACACTTCAGAATCCGAGTCACACCTATAGTTCCCCAGGAGCATACACGGTAACCCTCACGGTGACTGACAGCGTGGGTCTGACAGATGATGCCCAGCAACCCTTAGCTGCCACAACCAGCACGCCCGTTTCTCTGATGTTAGAAATCCATGATGGGAGAACCTTACCTCCTGTTCCTGTGACATCCACATTCACTATTTCTTTTTTTCAGGCAGATGGCTCCACGCCTCTTTCATTTTCAGGAGGATCAGGAGCCAATGGGAATCAGCTAACTACAATGGCTGATGGAACCTATACTGGATCAGTCTCACTGCCACTTACCTCAGCAGGATTTGTGATGAAAACAGATAACGCTACTCCCCCAGTTTTCCAATCTGTGACTCGTGGAGTAACGGTTGCTCTTGGTTCGATCAATGTAGTCCACGAGGAATTTTATGTTTCTACCACATCGGTTTCAGGGCAGGTGCTATCACACCGTGGAGCACCCGCAGTCGTCGATGTAGGTGTGAGTTCAGCAGGGTCACCATTCCCGTTTGCAGGTGCCAGAGACTACCTTCTTTCTTCTAAAATACCAGCTACAGGTATCCTCCATCGTGTCACCAGTGATGACTTAGGTTACTTTTCCATCCCCATACCCACTACGGGTGTAGGAGCTACTCTGGAGCTAACATTTGCAGAGGACACCGGACGTGACCGCTACGCAACTAGGACTATGTCAGTAGTGACTCAAGCTGGTGCGGATATCGATGCTTCTGTTGTCCTATCTGAGTGGGGTGGTGGAGCGCAAGCTGGCGATGATCTCTCTGCTCAGCCATACACTCCCGCCGTGAATTATGCTGTGATTCAAAATATTTTCAGTGCCAACTGCACTGGCTGCCACCGGGCTAACACCACGAATAATGGTGGGCTAGATTTAACCCCAGGGAATAGCTATGGTGAACTAGTAAATCAACCTAGCATCTTCGCAGTAGGGGTGAAACTCGTTGAACCTGGAAGCACTTCTAGGAGTTATTTATTCGAGAAAATAAATAGCCCTAATCCTCAACATGGTGCACGGATGCGTCCTACAGATGCTCTGTCATTAGCTGACCAAGCCCTCATTCGTGACTGGATTACTCAGCTAGCGCCTAGCTATGAAAATTATGTCAGATCGACACTAGGAATTGTTCCTGGCTCAACGAATAGTGGTGTGGACGAGGACTTCGACGGAGACGGTGTGAGCAATGGGCTAGAATACTCAGGCTTAAGCTTAGGCACATTATCATCATCACCAAATGGAGCTATTTTCCAAGGAGAGCTCTTTGTAGGAGCAAATGTATCTGGTCTTTCATTATGCGTTCAGGCTTCAGAAGATCTAGCGGCAGGAAACTGGAAAACCGTAGCTAGCCGCCTCCGTGGAGAGAGCTTATGGCGAGTTAGCTCTGGCACCAGTATTTCTGAAACAGCACCTGGCGAGTTCCTGTTTTCTGATTCTACGGTCGGATTCAAATCCCGCTTCTATAGACTAAAAGTCGATGATCAGTAGCAGGTTGTTATCTAGGCTATGACGTCACTGCACTGCGGTCATCGTCTAGGCCACTTTTCTCGATGAAGTAATCGTAGCCGCCGGTGTAGCGGGTGACGGTTCCGTTGTTGATGTGGAGCGTGGTTTCTGCGAGATTTCTGATGAAGTGGACATCGTGCGAGATGAAGACCAGCGTTCCGGCGTATTGCTTGAGGGCGGATACTAGGGCTTCGATAGATAAAATATCGAGGTGCGTAGTAGGCTCATCCATGAGGAGGAGGTTAGGTGGATCTACTAGGAATTTCACCAGATTGAGGCGAGATTTCTCACCACCAGAGAGAACGCGGATGCGCTTCATGACATCGTTCTTGCGGAACAAGAATGAACCGAGGATCGAGCGGGCTTCGTCTTCGCGGAGCTCGCCATTTGATGCCATGACTTCGTCTAAGACGGTATTAGACTCATTCATGGATAGCGCACGGTGCTGAGAAAAGTATCCCATTTTAGTCGCGTAGCCTACATCTACTTTACCACCCTGGATCTCTAGGTGACCGGCGATGATTTTCATGAGCGTGGATTTACCAGCACCATTCGGACCTACGAGCACCATGCGGTCGCCGCGCTCGATGGTGAGGTCTAGACCTTTGTAAATGACTTTATCACCATAAGCTTGGTCGACTTTGGAAAGCTCGGCTACGATCTGGTTTGAGCGTGGCGGCTGCGGGAAGTTGAATTTGAAAACCTTGCGCGGAGCGAGTGGTTTCACGAGTTTGTCCTTGAGCTTCTGGATGGTCTTCATGCGCTCGTTTACCTGAGATGCCTTTGAGCCAACTCCGCGGAACTTGTCCACGAACTCTTGCACGCGATCGATTTCCTTCTGACCCGCGCGGTAAGCCTGGACTTTTTGCTCGTAGCGTTTCTCACGCTGCTCTTGGTAGGAGCTGTAATTTCCTGTGTAGGAAGTGAGTTTGGTTTCATCGATCTCATAAACGGTCTCAATGATTTCATCCATAAAGTCACGATCGTGCGAGATGATAAGAAGCGCTCCTGGGTAGTTCATGAGATAGCGCTGGAACCATAGTAGTGAGAGGAGGTCGAGGTGGTTTGTAGGCTCATCAAGCATGAGGAGGTCTGGCTCTTGGACGAGTAGTCTGGCTAAGTGAGCGCGCATGATCCAGCCTCCTGAGAAGGTGTTTGCTGGCTCGTTCATTTGGTCTTGTTTGAAGCCTAGCCCAGCGAGAATTTTTTTAGCTTTTGGTTCTAGCGAGTAGCCATTTGCTAGGTCAAATGTGTCTTGTGCATCAGCGTATTCCTTGGAGTCTGTGGTGCCATTATTTTCTGATTCGCGCATCACTTTGATGGCATTTGCTACTTCTGGTGTGATGCCGATGGCGATTTCTAAAATCGTCTCTTCTCCTGGGTCTCCCGCCTCCTGTGCGAGGTATCCTGTGATCGCGTATTCATCTACTTCCGCCGTCCCAGAATCTGGATCTTCTTGCTGGAGGATGACTCTAAATAGCGTGGATTTACCAGCACCATTTGGTCCCACTAGGGCAACACGTTCGCCCCAGTTGATGGTCATTTTCGCTTCTTCGAAGAGGGTTCTTCCTCCCACGGTCTTGGTAAGATTTCTAATAGTAAGCACGGCAGTTACTTGCAATGAATCGCCGAGCTTTGCAATGAAAAAGAATATGCAAGTCCGCCAGCAACGTAGATAAGGGTGAGGAAAATGATGGTGCGCTTCATGTTGTGAGATGAAACAAGATAACGTTGATTCCATTTACGTTAATATCCGCTATTGGTTTATCTTTTCGCTTGTAATCGGTTGATATTAGGTGTCTTTTGTTTAGATGAATCATACTAGAAGAAATGCAATTAAGACGATGACTGGAGCAGCGGCTGGAGTATTAGCGATGCCGCTTGACCCACTGGAGGCTGCGGTGCAGCGGTCATCTGTGAAAACTATTTCAATTATTCACACCACTGATCTGCATGGTCACATCCTCCCTAGTAGTGATTATGATGGGAACACGAGCCTCGGTGGATTAGCGAGATGCGCTACGCAAATCCGCGCATGGCAAAACATGAATCCTTCTAACATTTTAGTCGATGTAGGAGACCTCTACCAAGGCACGCCTGTGAGCCAGCTTTGCAATGGCAAGGTGATGGTGGAGCTGATCAACAAACTTGGCTATGATTCTTGGACGCTGGGGAATCATGAATTTGACTGGGGGCTGGAGGCCGTGGAAGAGGCTGCGAATCTTTCTGAAATGCCTATCCTCACTGCCAACATCGAATACAAAGGACGAAAGCCTGGAGCATGGGGAAATGCAGATCACCCGCTGGCGAAGCGTGTGGCTCCATTCATGCTGAAGGAGGTGGATGGATTTAAAATAGGCATCGTAGGGCTGGTCACTCCTGGCCTCCCCTACTGGCTAAGCCCGGATTTACTCAAGGGCGTAAAGCCACTAGACCCGGTGGAATGCTTGCAAAATAGCGTCAATGAACTACAGGCGATGAAGGCTGATGCGATCATCGTGACAGGTCACATGGGCTTCAAATTCAGATACGACTACGCGAACCCGCTGGATCAAATTTTAGGCAAGGTGCGCGGAGTGGATTTCTACATCGGAGGGCATTCACATATGGATATGTCTTACTTTAAAGTAGGTGGTGTAATCTGTACTCAGGCTGGTTATCATGGGATACAATGCGGCAGAGTGGACCTCACATTTGATAGAGAATCTCGTAAGCTTCTTAAGAAACGCATCGTGAGTAACCTGATGGATGATCGTTTCGAGCTTGATCCCATTGTGCTACAGCATACCCAGCCATACTTGGACACTGCGACTAAATACACTGAGAAAGAAGTGGGAGAGCTCATGGTAGATATTGAAGCGAAGGGACCTAACAAAAATACCTTACCGCTATTTGCTGCTGCGTTTAATCACCTCGCGGCGAAACAAAAGATCAAAGTAGATGCCATTTTCCACGGAACATTTGGAGGGACGCTCAAGGCTGGAAAAGTGACCATGGGAGATCTGTGGAAGCTCATTCCGTATGATAATATGCTAGCTAGATGCGAACTGACAGTTGCAGACATGCTGACCGTAATGAATGAAGCCGCGCTATCGAGAATGTCTGATAGAGAGCTGCTAGGACTCACCGCTGTAAGAGAAGGCAAAACATATGTCGCGATCAAAAAGGGAGAGAAATTGCTATTACTAGATCAGCGAATCACAGTGATGTTCAACAGTTATGACTTGCAATCTGGCGGTCAAAAAATGATGGCACTCAGGAAAATAGGACAAGCTAAAACAGCGAAGAAAACCATGCTGAACACATCTACTCGGGATGCTCTGGCAGAGTATTTCTTAGATAAAAAAGTGGTTACGGTTAAACCTCTTTAGTGGATCTCAAGATATTCATCAGCACAGCTTGGCTCACTAGCCGCTTGAACACTTCTCTGCCATTTGGATAAAATTTCATCTCAGCAGATGTAAGGATTTGATCACCTTTTCTAACAGAAATCCCTATCCAGACTGTGCCTACAGGCTTTTCATCTGTACCTCCAGTAGGTCCCGCAATGCCGGTGACTGAAAGAGCGATGTCTGCACCTGAATTTCTAAGCGCACCCTCAGCCATTTCTTGCGCTACCTTTTCGCTGACGGCACCCTCTTTTTCTAGGCTAGCCTCGTTCACTCCTAGCATCGCTACCTTCGCCTCATTCGCGTAGGTGACGTAGCCGTGCGTGAAGACAGCGGATGAGCCGGAGACATCTGTGATGCGGCTAGAAATTCTACCACCCGTGCAGCTCTCTGCTAGTGCGAGCTTGAGATTTTTTTCTGTTAGAGCGTGGACTACGGTTGCTTCGAGTGATCTTCCATCATCATTCACGTAGCACTGGGGGTAAGTTTTTATGGCGAGATTAGCGGCAGTTTTTCTATCAGACTCGGAGCCAATGAGACGTAGGTCCAGCTCACCAGGTCTGGCACAGTAGCCGACTTCTAATCCGCCAGCTTCGTGGAGTTTAGCGTCTAACATATCTTGGAAGGAACTCTCGCCCACACCAGAAAATTTAATGTTAGTGACTCCGTGATCAGCTGGCATTTCTGTGAGTGCCTTGAGCCGAGGTGCTACTTCTGCGTGATACATGGCGTGCATTTCATGCGGTGGACCAGGGAGTAGGAAGATAGCACAGGCAGAGTCTCCCAGACGCGGTGGAACATAGACTCCCGGAGCAGTTCCATTCGGATTTGGAAGCACGTCCGCTCCCACTGGATGCTGAGCTTGCTTGAGATTAGAGGGTGTCATTGGTCTGCCTAATTTTGCAAAAAAGGCTTCCAGAGAGCGCACTGCGTGTTCGTCTTCTATCAGCTCTACTCCTAGCGCCTCAGCTGTCGCTTCACGCGTCACGTCATCGCTCGTAGGACCCAGCCCACCAGTGACGATCACCGCATCACTGACCGCTATGCTTTCCTTAAGCGCATCGCGGATGGGGTCACCATCTGGCACAGTGACGAGTCGCTGCACGCGCAGTCCAAGACCTAACAACTCCTGCCCCAGCCAAGCACCGTGCGTATTGATAGTGCTCCCTAACAGAAGTTCAGAACCCGTATTAATAATCTCTATTCTCATGCGTAGGTCTTATCACATTTTATGCATTCTGTGTTCAACTTCTTTTGAAGTATTCACCTCTGCCTTGAGCATTCCCATCAGATTATAGACTCCGAAAAATGTGCGATTTAGATAAAGTGCATCTGCCTTGCCACGGGCTGAATTGATGGCTTGCAGTTCTTTATCTGTGCGAGTGCGCTCACCAAATGCGGCAAGTTCCTCAAAAAATCCATTATCCCCGAAGTCATAAATTCCCGCTAGATAAGGTTTATTGAGCAATGAAATGGACTCTTGGAAAATCCCTAACAATTTCTCGACTGTAGCCTCATCATCTTCCTCTAACAGTAAACTAACATCATACAACGCAGGCTTTAGTTTCTCTTTATTTTGAAACACTTCTGGCTCCATCAAGCGGAAGTAGCCTTCGTAAAACTCATCACTCACCTCCTTCACACAGCCAAAATCTAGCACCCAAAGCTCACCGTCTTTCACGATGAAATTTCCCGGATGCGGATCCGCGTGGAAGACTCTCAGTGAATGTATCTGGTGCGCGTAGAAGTCCCAGAGAGCTTGAGCTATCTTGTTTTTTTCAGCTTGAGAAGCATCACTTGCTGCATAGTCATCTAGTTGGAGACCATCTATCCACTCCATCGTGAGAATTTTTTGGCTAGAGAACTCTGGATAGTACTTAGGAAATTTCGTGATATTCAAATCACTAGATTTTTCCGCTAGATCGACTGAACGCTTTAGCTCTAATTTATAATCAGTCTCTTCTATCAGCCTCGTCTCTACTTCCTGCATGTAGGGATCTATGGACTTGGCATCGAGTTTAAAAAGCTTCATCGCAATGGGTTTCACGATGGCTAGGTCACTATGAAGGCTATCCGCCACTCCAGGATACTGCACTTTCACCGCGTAAGTATCATCTCCAATAGTCGCCTTATGCACCTGCCCTATGGATGCTCCCGCAGAGGCTTTAGTGGTGAATGTATCAAACATTTCAGTAGGTGATTTACCTACTTCACGCTGAAATGTTCTCACGACAAGTGGATAAGAAAGTGGTGGTGCGGAATATTGTGCCTTGGAGAACTCATCAGAATACTGCTCAGGAATAAGGTTCTTATCCATACTGAGAACTTGGGCTAACTTCAACGGTCCACCCTTCAGCTTACTGAATGTTTTGTAGGTGTCCGCAGCGGTTCGCTCGTGAAATTTATCTTTCTCGTCTCTTCCCGTGAGTGCTTTAGTGCCTTTGTAGCGGAGGTAGTTCACTCCCACTTTCATACCCGCTCCTGCTAGTGAAGCGGCTCTTCCTAGCTTGTGCTTAGGGATGGATGTTTGCTCTTTCATGCTCTATTCTGGTATAAATTTACTGATCATTTTACTCAGCCCTTTTAGCCTGTCATCTTTCCCTGCTAAGAATCTAACAAAATCAAAACCAGACTCTAACACCCCATGTGCGGCAGATTGAATTCCAAAATGTGTACTTTTCTCAATGAAGGCATCTGTGTCTTGAAAATCCTCACTACTGTCTTTGATATAAAAATGAATAACCGCTAAAAAATGCATCCAGATAAGACGATCATAGTAATCTAACATTTTTTTCCGATCAGCAAAAATCCCCTGCTCTACTCCCTCAGTGACGATGTCTTTCGCGTAAGCTTTGAAGCTGTTACTCATTCCTTTCAGACGATCACTCATGCTTAAACCGGGTTTCGGAAAATACCCCACGAAGCGTGATCTATTACTCTGAATATGAGTGATGTAGGTGAAGAAAAATGCGAGCAGCTTCTGATCTGCAGGATACTCAGCATAGTCCGCATCTGCCTCTAAAACCTCGATGGTTCCATCCACAGTAGATTGCCAATAATGAGCTTCTATCGCATCCAGACTCGCGAAGCTCTGATAAAATTCTGCCTCATCACGCTGGAGAGAATCCATGAGAGCGAAGACACTTTTAGGCCGCTCACCTTCTATTAAGAGATGTTTCCAATACTTATCTTGTAGCTCAATTTTCGCTGTTGCTGACATGGTAAATCAATACGCAGGGAGCTAACCACTGTCAAGATCGAATTTTCAGAAACTACTGAAAGATCGTGAAGGTGCCGTTATTACCTGTTTTTAGCTCTCGCTTTGATCGTTTTATCCAACTTCACCCAGTTCAGAATGATTCGCTTGCTATCGTTTCTAGGTGAAGCGCTGACCTCTATATTTCCATGAGTGCCATCAAGGATAATGATATCGCCACCCTTAATTTCCCAATCCCAGGTTTTATCAAATGCGACATTATCCTTTTTATCGATATGCTGCATCTTGACCTTGCCATTCCTATAAAAGGTAAGCTCACCTCGCTGCTGAAAGATATGTGAGGCAGGATGCTCGTAGTGATAGGCAATGTCATACTCTATAAAATTCACGACTTCTTTGCCTTCAATGATCGCTTCAGAAGTGGCTATTTCACGCTCTAAGTCTATCATCACTTTTTTATACAATTTCAGGATGCCTTTGCTTTCTACCTTTCTAGCAGATCTCTCCACAGCCTTGAGTAGCTCTTTCTTTTTCTTCACCACATCACGCTCCAGACTTTTCTGTTCACGTTCTTCAAACTGTTCTAGTTTTTTGAGGATTTCTTGAGCCTCCCTGGGAAGTTCATTTTCCTGAGCTAGAGAAAAACTTATCCCTAGGAATGTGATTATTAGAAATATATTAGAGATTTTCATAATAGTTTGAGTTCCGTTTTAGTCAGAGTGGGCGTCTGTTAGTTTGTGAATGAGCTCTCCGCCCCAGCGTATGAGTAATGACTTTAGATTCGAATTAGGCTGCTCAGAGATAATGATTGTTCCGAGCGATTCATCCGCTTTTACCTGAATATGATCACCCATGTCTTTCCAGTCCCAGAATTTACTTTCTTGCTTATCTTTGTAACTATAAATCACACGAACTTTCTCATTTGGCATGAAGATAAATTTCCCTTTGATAATGCCTTTTTCATCGAAAAAATACTCTGTCCTATAGTTAAAAAATAGATTGTTAGAGGCTTCTCTGATGTCATTCTCCTCTCCCACTGGGATACCTATTTTCTCTTTGAGCAAATTGATTTCCTTTGTGATCAGATCTGCCATTTCTTTGTCACTAGGAGACTGATACTTCTTGAGCACTTTTTCTAGATCTTGGATGGCTCTCTGGCGTTTTTCGTTGAGTTCTTCTTTACTCTTAGCTCGCATCTCACGCTCCTCTTTCCTTGCTTCGTCCACCATTGCCTTGGCTTTAGCCCCCTCAGCCATGTCTTTTCCTTGCGCATAGACTGTGTTGCTCATTCCGCTTAGTAGGATTACTAGCGGGAAAAACTTACTGATTGCTGGTTGAAGAAAATTCCAAATGTCGGACATAACTTTAATTTGACCTCTTTTAGACATTATTCAAGTCAGATTTTTCTTTGCGTATTGGGAAATCAAGGCTTTGATAGCTAGTAGAACTATGTCTCAAAGCAGCTCATCATTTCAACCCACACGCTGGACGCTGGTCCAGCAGGTCAAGGGAAACGCTACCGATGCCACTCAGGCTCTCAATGAGCTTTGCTCCATGTATTGGCGCCCGCTTTATGCCTACGCGCGGAGCTTCGGCAGATCCATGGAGGACTCTGAGGATGTGGTGCAGGGCTTCATGGCGAAGGGTATAGAAAAGGCGCTCTTCTCTGCCGCTAATAAAGAAAAAGGTAAAATGCGCACGTTTTTGCTGACTTCATTTAAACGCTACTTAAGAGACGAGCATGCAAAGGAAGTGACCATCAAGCGTGGATCTGGGAAGGTAGAGGTCACAGACATCGCAGCCGAGGAGGAACGCTGGGGCGATGAAAAAGCCATCGATCCCACCGTCAGTTTCGATAAGCGCTGGGCACTCATCATCGTGGAAGCAGCTGGTGAGCAACTGCGCCAGAAATACAAAGAGGAAGGGAAAATAAAACTCTACAACGCACTCATCCCGAGCCTCAGCGGAGAACTCACCGCTGGCTATCAAGACATAGCAGATGATCTCCACATCTCGCTATCTGCGGTAAAGGTAGGCGTCCACCGGATGCGCAAGCGCTATGGAGAAATGCTCCGTGCCGAAATCGTAGAAACCATCACTGAAAACGAAGACCCAGATGATGAACTCCGCTATCTTATTGCTATCTTATCTGAGTAAAACCTTACCTCTAACAGAAAAACTTACCTCTAGTGATCCATGCCCACCGAGAAAGCTCATAACGCCAATCAAACCGCTGAAAAAGCGAAGAAGATGCTGGCATGGGCGCTCACTGAAAAGCTCGAGGCACCACGCCAGGAAGACACCATCGTGCTGCCGGGTTACAGGATCGAAGAGAAGCTCGGCAAAGGCGGAATGGGCACCGTTTACCGCGCTATCCACACCGAGCTGAACCGCACCGTGGCTCTTAAAATTTTCTCACCAAAGGAAAAGGACAGAGACATCTTCGTAGAGCGCCTGAAGCGCGAAGGCAAGCTCATGGCACAGCTCAAGCACCCTAATGTGCTGGCCATTCACGATGCTGCTGTTATGGAAGATGGCACTCCTTATCTCGTGTTAGAGTATGTAAAAGGCGAGGATCTCCAGCAGAAGCTGCACAATGAATTCACCCTAAACCAGCGCACCGCTGTGCGAATAGCCATCAAGATCTGCGAGGCACTTTCTGCTGTGCATCAGCTGGGGATTATCCACCGAGATATCAAACCCGCGAACGTTCTCCTAGGCAGTAATGGCTCGGTGAAAGTCACAGACTTCGGCATCTCCAAGAACATGCGCGATAAGGAGCAAAACACCTCACTCACCATGACGGGCACCATGGTAGGCACTGCGGACTACATGTCCCCAGAGCAGACTAGAAACGAAGAACTCTCGCCGCGATCTGACCTCTACAGCGTAGGCGTGCTACTCTACGAGATGCTCATGGGTGTCACGCCGCGTGGGAAATTTCAACCACTCGCCAAAGCGAACGTCCCTAAAAAACTGGAATACATCATCATACGCTG
>CAKZMG010000285.1 GCA_937128235.1 uncultured Verrucomicrobiales bacterium | reverse complement strand
GCCTCAGACAAATCTAGCCACACTACAGGTCAAATCCTCTACCCAGATGGAGGTTATGTCCACTTTGACAGATCCTACGGAGCTGTCGAAAAAGCTTAAATTTATACCTTCTAACACTTTAATAAAAGCCGCCATTATGAAATTTCTCATCTATCTAACAGCACTAGCTTCTACAGCACTAGCTCAGCAAAAGCATACTCAACACGTGGAACTCACAGGCAAGGAAACTGATGCGCAGAAGCTCGAACTAGCCTCTAACATCCTGCCCCATTCACGTCAGATAGCTTATCACAAAGAAGAATTCATCGGCTTTATCCACTTCGGACCTAACACCTTTACCGGGAAAGAATGGGGTAATGGTAAGGAAGATCCTGCGGTCTTTGCGCCTAAATCTGTCGATACAGATAACTGGTGTGAAATCATGAAAAACGCAGGCATGACCAAGGTCATCGTCACCGTAAAACACCATGATGGCTACAACACTTGGCAGACACGATACAATGACAAGTTCTCTATCAAAAAGTCCCCATGGAAAGACGGAAAAGGAGACATTCTCAGAGAACTCAGTGACTCGTGTAAGAAATATGACCTCAAGCTAGGCGTCTACCTTTCACCAGCAGATCTCTTCCAGATAGAGAGTAAAGATGGTCTCTACGGCAACCTCTCTAAAAAGGTGAAATCCACTATTCCTACTGACCCTAACACATTTAAAACTGATCCCACTAAACGTAGAGTCAGCCCAGGTCACACGGACACATTCGAGGCAGAAGTAGACGACTACAATCGCTACTTCATGAACCAACTCTACGAGATCCTCACAGAGTATGGAACCATCCACGAAGTCTGGTTCGACGGCGCACACCCTAAGCGTAAAGGCGGACAAACTTATGATAAACCAGCTTGGTTTAAAATGATCCGCAAGCTCCAGCCTCAAGCTGTGATCTTCGGTGGCCCAGACATCCGCTGGTGTGGAAACGAAGCCGGACGCACTCGCAAAGACGAATGGAACATTCTCAACATGGCTGACCTTACCACCCTCTCTGGCCTAGACCGCACAGATCAAGATCTAGGTTCTGACCAAAAAGTCCTCGCAGACAACATCACTGTTTACGGAAAAAACTACCCGGCTAAATACCTCAACTACTCCATCTCAGAAGTAGACACCTCAATCCGCCACGGCTGGTTCTGGAGAGATGACTCGTCCCAGCACGTCAAGAGCACTGACTGGGCATTCGATTGTTACGAGCGCTGCGTAGGAGGAAACGCTGTTTTCTTACTCAACATCCCACCTACTCGTGA
>CAKZMG010000284.1 GCA_937128235.1 uncultured Verrucomicrobiales bacterium | reverse complement strand
TGCATCACCCCACGCACCTTGAATGCTGGATAGTCATGGATTTCACAGTGTGGAATATAGCCACCGCCTTCACCTTTTTGCATAAGCTGCCGCATCGTTTGCAAGCCACGATAAAGCCCAGTGACCGTGTTTGCCGTGATTTTCACCCCATGAATATTCGCCATCAGCTTGTAAGCCTCCTCTTTTTGAAATGGCGCACCCACCTTACCCAGCTCAAGCCAAATACTCTTCCTGCTACGATCCACAGCGATGTTGTTAGATGTTAAAATATCGCTTAATTCACTTACTAAATGCTTGTACTGAGAATCTCTTTTTGCCCTACCTAACTCATAACGAAGCATCACCCTATCGATACTCAGGACACCATTTCCCCATACTACTTTCTGCGGCATGGGAAGCAATGCTGGACGTTTTCTAGCAGTCGCACCCTCTTTCATCAGCTCTCTGAAACCAAATTTCTCAAACACAATCCCCTCAGTATAAGCCTTCATTCCACCCTCATACAAAATACCGACATCCCCATTTTTCGTAACACAAAGATCAGAATACGCTGAAGAACTAGCGAGCACTTGCTTAGAATGCTGCCACGTCTTCCCACCATCTTCAGACACACGGATCGTCATATTTTCACGCTTCTCTCCCGATGCTGGATTCGAGAAAATC
Organism: uncultured Verrucomicrobiales bacterium; assembly: GCA_937128235.1. GTDB lineage: Bacteria > Verrucomicrobiota > Verrucomicrobiia > Verrucomicrobiales > Akkermansiaceae > Rubritalea. Next base: position 4,566 of record CAKZMG010000284.1, on the reverse strand, counting down.
AATCGCCCAGCCTTGCTGTAATCCCTAATCACCGAACCCTGACAACGCGGACACGGCAGAGCAGATTCATGAGTAAGCTCCGTCCACGTAGCACCACCATCCTTGCTGAAGCGTGCGCCCCTCACACCTTTCCGGTGCGACTGCATTCGGATCGTCTGGTAGAGTAAATCTGGCTCCACCTCAGCAATCTGGCTTTCATTTCCTCCCGGTGCTGAAGACTCACCGAGCTGCCAAGTTTCACCTAAATCATCCGAATAAATACTATGCGCCCTGTAAGTAGTCTTCCCGTCCTTCACGACTCCATGATTCGCCGGCACTACTAATCTCCCAGCATGTTTCCCCTCTCTGATCTGAATCCCCGAGCACGGCCCCGTAGCATACCAACCCCAGTTTTCGGGATAAATCCCTTTGCTTATATCACGAGGTTTTGACCACGTTTTCCCATCATCGTCAGAGTGCTGAATCCATAAACCTCGTCGCCCTTTCCCCTTATTCAGCTGCCCTTCAGCCACCGCTGATGTGCAGCTCACCAGAAAAATACGCCCACTCTTCTGATCCACCACAGGAGCAGGATTCCCCGCACAGTGTTTGCCAAAATTATGCACCAACTCTAGCTCAGACCAAGTCGCCCCACCATCAGCAGAGCGCTTCATCACCACATCGATGTCCCCATGATCACCAGCCCCATGCACGCGACCTTCACAAAAAGCCAGCAGCGTCCCATCAGCCGTGCTTACCAACGCAGGAATACGATAACTTTTATAGCCATCTTCCCCTGATTTGAATAAGTGGTTTAAATTTTCTTTCTCAGCAAGAACGCTCAATGTGAGAATAAAAAAGAGTGTAAGTAGTTTCTTCATAGCTTAATTTTTAGTGTTATTTTTAATCTTATTTTTCTGATTAGGAACAGCGATTTTCCACCTGTCTGTTCTAAATGGACTAGCTGGCAATCCCTCGGCATTCACCAAATTACAATCGGGATCATTTGCCCATCCGTATCGAACTGCCACCGGGGTGCTCATCTTTTCGTGACTCACCTCGACACGATCTTTATAGATAAACACCCTAGCAGGCAAAAATTTCTTATCAACACCTGCAATTTCAAATCCTCTAACAGACTTCCCATCGGATGTCTTCAAGCCTTCCCCATGCGAGAAACGAATGACCACTCTACCAATTTTTCCATCCAGCGCCTTCGAGCTCTCATAGATGGGACCAGTTGGCACAATGTCTTTTCCATAGACTCCAGCCAACGCTAACCTAGCCAACTTCTCACCCACTGGCAACTTCTGAGCAGGATGCACATTCGTCGAATGTCCCACATCGATCGTCACTGCCATCCCCACATGCTTCACCTCTTTGCTCACCTCCAACTGCATCTCACGAAACACCGACCACTGACGATTCATACCGGGCAACTGCACATAATACACAGGTAAGTTTTCATCTCCCCAAGCACTCCGCCAGCTACCGATAAGTAGTTTAAATTTTTTCTTATTCAGCGATCCGTCCCTGCTCGCTGCAGGTGTTCCATCTTTCCCAGCATTGGACTCTCCCTGATACCAGATGATGCCTTTGACAGGAAATGGAATCACTCTCTGAACGCCAGCCCGCCAGAGATAAGTCGGTGCAAACGGATGCGGCGGATCCATCCCAGCGGTCTCAGAAGCGGGTGCTACATTCCATTTTGTTAGATTCAGCGCGGCACGACCACGGCACCATTTGGGGTAGCTCGGATTGCTCCACCATTTCTCTAACAGAGGCGCTAAATCATCATCTCCTAAAAATGCCGAGCGCGGCATGTGAGCCTCCATCGGTGTGCCACCCACTGCTAGACAAATCACACCCACAGGTATATCGAGCTCCTTTCGTAGTTTCTTAGCAAAAAAATAAGCAACCCCAGAAAATGGTGGGGCGGATTCAGGTCCATCAGCTTGCCAGCCCTCAGTCGCATAATAATTTTCAGGCGTCATTTTCTTCAGAAATTCCACCGAGTATTTCTTACTACCAGGATGCAGGGTTCCAGACATTCTAAATAACCGCAAATGCTGATCACCCGCGTTTGAAATAGCATCTTTCCCGCTCGCGCATTGCTTCAGCATCCAAGCCATATTCGACTGACCAGAAGCTAACCACACATCACCAAACAAGAGGTCTTTTCTAACAATCGAATCTGCACCAGAACTAACCTCTAGCACCGTGCCATTTTTTGATGGCTTGCTGGCAGGAAATTCTACTTTCCATTCCCCTGCGTCAGAAGCATTAGTCTTGAGAATTTTCTCTCCTAGTTTGACTGAAATTTCTGCACCAGCATCTGCGGTGCCCCAGACTGGAAGCGGCTTGCCATGCTGAAGCACAGCGTGATCTCCAAAGGGCAAAGCTAAAGTCAGCTCGGCTTTCGCTACCGACCAAGCTAACAGCATGAGTAGTAAACTGAAGTATTGCTTCATCATCATCGATACAATACGACAGATGAAACCATGATCAATCAATGAATCAGAGGTATTAAAATCAGACCATTGTCATATGTCATGCTAGCCTGCGCACTAGTCGAATAGCAACCCACAGAGGCAGCAGGCAAAGCACTCCGAATGAGCAGTCTATCAGCTGCCAGTAGATAGGGATTTCTCGCATCGTTCCACAGATGAAAGCTAATGGAAAAATCAGTAATGAACAGACAACACCGATATAAAGTACTCCCACATATCGCTGAGGATCCATCCATGGTAAGATGAAAAACAGCGCAATCATGATATGCGCAAATGCCAACCAGTCCGTGCCATAAGCGATGAATGGGTAGCTCGCATAAGTAGTGTCCAAACCCTCGCGCACTTTCAGAATCCAGTGAGCCATACCCTCATAATGTGCAGGATTCAGATCTCCATCATTCGCTACCCAGCCAGACATGAGATTGAGTTCTGTTAGAAGCGGAAATGCAGTCAGCCCGCTGATGACAAGCCCAATGATGACGAGGCTAATTGCCCAGCGAATTTTCTTCAGATCAGATTTTATGTGTTCCATACCTATACACTGACATTCTTCTATGATGATCTGATGAAGTAAACGTGAAAAATCAGTGAAAAAGGCATCACAGTAAAAGTATCTGCTAAAATTATAATGATCTTCTACTGGTTTTTTCGGTAGCTCACACGCGCCTGATACATAAGTTCTTTTAGACCGCCTTTTTCTAGAAAATCCTGCTCAAGCCGAGCAATCTGTTTATCTAACAGGTAGTTCGCCTGATGTGTCAGACAAAGCGCCATATTCGCAACCACGTCAGCATCACGCGTGTCTGCAAATTCACGATAGGTCTCATAGGACTCATCAGACTTATTAGATAAACCTCGGACATAAAGAGCTTCCCTAGAGTTTTTATCCCAGATCTTATGATTACGCGTCCTTAGAAAATCTTGGTAATCGAGTAAAAGCTCTTCTAATGACGCTCTAGCAACATTAGTCAGCTTGAGCTCCATCTCAGTAGAGGTTTTCGCAGCCTTAGAGCCTTCCGCAATGTTCTGTTTCCCAGACCGAGCCGCCTGAACCATCTGATCCACCGTTCGGTCAAATTTACTAAGAAACCTCTCACAAAACCGAAACGTCAGATCATACACAATCTCAGATTTTTGATAAGAAAGAAGAGCTTGATAGTTCCCAGTTTTAGGAAGAAAGCTATTATCGTTGTTAGGGTTCATGGTGACTAGATGTTGTGAGGTTTAGCGGAGTATAGGTCTTATAAGTCCTATAAGACCTATCCCAACTCACAAGCTAACATATAGTCAAATGAACACAATAATAAATTTAATAACTTGAAAACCATTAGGTAACACTTTATGGTTTACTTATGAATTACGACAAGATCACAACGAGAAAAGCTCAACTAGATGCCCATCGGCAAAAAGGTGGAGGCTTGCCTGCGGCTCTAGTTCAGAATTTAGATGAGTGGTTCAAGGTAGAACTGACCTATACGAGTAATGCTATTGAGGGCAACACTCTCACTCGACGAGAAACCGCACTCGTCGTTGAAAAAGGCATCACCGTGGGCGGAAAAAGTCTCATAGAGCATTTAGAAGCGACCAACCACGCACGCGCACTAGACATGATTCAGGAGATCGCCAGCAGAAGAAAAGGACGAGTCACGGAGAAGGAAATTTTCGCCCTCCATGAAGCCGTGCTGAGAGGAATCGATGATGCCCACGCAGGACAATACCGCACCGTAGCCGTGCGGATATCTGGCTCCAGCGTCATCATGCCTAACTCGGAGCCTGTGAAAATCCCCGATCTTATGCAAGAATTTGGCACATGGCTGAATCATAAAAACGACATCCACCCTATCGATCTCGCTGCGGAAGCACATTACCAATTAGTCACCATCCACCCATTCGTAGATGGAAATGGGCGTACCGCCAGACTGCTCATGAATCTCATCTTACTCATGAACGGCTACCCCCCAGCCATCATCCGCAAAAGAGACAGGCTAGCTTACATTTCCTCACTAGAAAAAGCCCAGCTAGGCGGCTCAAAAGATGACTTCTTAAAGATCATCTCAAAATCAGTTGACCGCTCGCT
>CAKZMG010000283.1 GCA_937128235.1 uncultured Verrucomicrobiales bacterium | reverse complement strand
GGGCGGAAAATTCCGTCATAAGCGATTCCATTACAAATGGCACCCATGGCGTGCTCGCGGATGCCGAACCAGATGTTTCTGCCGGCAGCATTTTCTGGCGAGAAGTCTCCGCCGTCTTTGATGTAATTTTTAGTAGATCCGTAGAGGTCAGCTGAGCCAGTGACCATCTGTGGGACCTCGTTTGCGAGGGCATTGATGACCACTCCGCCAGTGCCGCGTGTTGCGTCTGCGTAGTCGTCTGCGAATACAGGAACCTTCTCTAACAGAGCCTCGGCAGACTCACTAGTGCCGCCAGACTCTAGCTGCTTCGCGAGCTCAGGATTAGCCACGCTCCAGGCTGAGAATGTCTTTTCCCACTCAGCGTGAGCTGCTGCCTTCGCTTCTTTCTGTGCCGCGAAGTATGCCTTCACTTCATCTGAAATATAAAATCCACTGAGCGGAAGCCCGAGTCCTTCTTTAGCAGAATCTGCGAAGTTCGCGCCACCTTCACCATGTCCTTTTGCGGTTCCCGCTACTTCCGGGATGCCCTTACAGATCGTTGTCTTGGCAATGATCACGCTTGGTTTTCCATTACTGTTCGCCTTAGCAGCATTCACCGCATCAGCCACTGCCACTACATCGTGACCATCGATGACTACGGCATTCCAGCCCTGTGATTCAAAATATTGCTTAGCTTGATCTCCTTGCGTCACATCCGCCATCGCATCGAGAGTGACATCATTGCTATCATAAATGAGCGTGAGGTTATCTAGCTGATTATGACCTGCAAATTCTATCGCCTCACGAGCCACACCCTCCTGGATGCACCCATCACCAGCGAGGGCGACTACGTTGTGATTGAAAATTTCATGCTCAGCTGTGTTATAAACTGCCGCCGCGCGCTTCCCGCTCATTGCGAATCCAACGGCATTTCCAATACCCTGCCCAAGCGGTCCAGTAGTAGCCTCGATACCAGGAGTCTCAGCAAATTCCGGATGCCCTGGAGTGATGCTGTGGAGCTTGCGGAAGTCCTTCACATCTTGCAGTGACACCTCATATCCGCTGAGGTGAAGCCAGCCATAAATGAACATAGATCCGTGACCAGCAGAGAGCACGAAGCGGTCTCTATTTAGCCATCTGGGTGTAGCTGGATTAAATGATAGCGCCTCTCCGAAAAGTACCGCTCCTATCTCTGCACAACCTAGTGGAAGTCCCAAATGTCCTGATGAACAAGCATGAACTGCATCTATCGCTAGTCCACGTGCTTCATTCGCTGCTTT
>CAKZMG010000282.1 GCA_937128235.1 uncultured Verrucomicrobiales bacterium | reverse complement strand
GGGTATTTCTTGATCTCTATTCTCCAGCCTTGGTCTTCTGTTAGATGCCAGTGCATGGTGTTGAGCTTATGAAAGGCGAGTTGATCGATAAATTTCTTGATGTGCTTCACATCATACATGTGGCGTCCTACATCGAGGTGCATCCCTCTCCAGCCAAATCTAGGGGCATCCGAAATCTTGCAACCTGGGATGATGGCATCGCCTTCTAACGGAATGAGCTGGATGAGAGACTGTGAGCCGTAATAGGCACCCGCGGCGTCTCCTCCTTTGATGTTGATCCCTCTACCAGAAACATTCATTGAATAACTTTCCTTCTTTTTGTTAGACTCATCGAGGTCTAAATAAATTTGCGAGTGGAGCATGATTCTGAGCCTTTCATCATAGAGCTTAGGCTTATTGCCAGTGGCTTTTTCTATCGCTGAGGCGAGTAGTTCAGCCTCAGACTTGAGACGTGAGTCGAAGCGGATCGCAGTACTTGCATCTATTTTAAATGTAGAGTTAGCAATTTCCTCCACCTTGTTAGGAAGTGGAACAATGTTAATATCCGCAAGTGCTACACTACTCACTGCAGCACCAAGAGTCATGGCAATAATGTGTTTCTTCATAGGTTAGAAACCTAGTTCACACTGGGTAGAGAGCAAGTGAAAACTAGTTTTGCCATGAGGAGTGGCTACTTTGACTAACTAGACTGTGGAAAAACTATCTCCTCCTGCGTCTCGTAGATGAGCTCCTTCTTGATCTAGGCGTGGCATTACTAGACGGTTTAGAGCCACTGCCTGAGCCACCGCCGGATGATCTGTTAGAGTTAGAATTCGAATTCGAGTTCGATCTTGATTTATTCTTCGAGCTAGAATTTCTCGGATTTCTTGGTCCGCGCTGTTGTCTGTTCTGCTTTTTGCGTTCAGCATCAGCCTTCTGCACTTCAGAGGCTGTGGGAGCGCGGTTTGGCCAGAGATCTGGTGCGAATCCTTCTTCTGTTAGAAGCGGAATTTTCTGCCCGATGAGTTTTTCGATGCCCTTGAGAAAGGCGCGCTCATTATTACAAACTAGTGAAATAGCCTCACCACTTTCGCCCGCTCTCGCTGTGCGGCCGATGCGGTGCACATAGTCTGCGGATACGTTAGGTAGCTCGTAATTGATCACATGTGGCAGCTGAGCGATGTCTAATCCGCGTGCCGCAATGTCAGTAGCCACAAGCACTCTAACAGAATTATTTTTGAATCCCTGAAGTGCCCGCTCACGCGCTCCCTGAGATTTATTTCCATGGATAGCGCTAGAAGTGATACCCGCCTTGTTGAGCCTGTCGCTGAGGCGGTTCGCCCCATGCTTTGTTTTCGTGAAAATTAGCACCTGCTGCCAGTCTCCTTTCTGTATGAGGTGGGTCGTTAGTTCAGCTTTCATTCCCACATCACAACGGTAAGCAGACTGCTCCACACGCTCGGCAGTGGTGTTCTGAGCCGCTACTTCTACGGTCACTGGATTGCTCAGAAATTGTTTTGAAATGGTCTTGATCTCCTTTGAAAAAGTAGCAGAGAAAAGTAGCGTTTGACGTTTCTTAGGAATGTAGTTCATCACCTTCTTGATGTCATTGATGAAGCCCATATCGAGCATGCGGTCAGCTTCATCTAGGACGAGAATTTCTACATGACTCAGATCACAAACGCGCTGCTGACAAAGGTCTAGCAGACGTCCAGGAGTGGCGACTAGAATATCTACACCCGCTCTCAGTTTATTAATCTGCGGATTAGCTCCCACACCACCGAAGATCACCAAGTTCTTAAGGTGCAGATGGCTGCCATACTCATCGATGTTCGCCTTGATCTGTGCTGCCAGCTCACGCGTAGGTGTGAGGATGAGCGCTCTGATCTTGCGGTTCCTATTCTGAGCAGGATTTTCTGAAAGCTCATGCAAGATAGGTAGCACGAAGCCCGCAGTCTTGCCAGTGCCCGTCTGTGCAGCAGCAAGAACGTCTTTTCCCTTCAGCACTGGCGGGATCGCCTTCGCTTGAATAGGGGAGGGGGTGGTGTATCCCTTGTCCGTGACGGCACGCAGGATTTTATCGGATAAGCCTAAATCGGCGAACGTTTTCATATGTCTATAAGTTAGAAAATTTTACGCATTGACAGCCAGTTGCTAGTGAGCGTGCGCGCACACTAGCTCATTTCATCTTAATTGATAGTAGAAAGTGAATTTATACATAAGTAAGTGCGAGATTACATTTTTCAAAAAAACTTCTAATCGCATCACGCTTAGGCACCATTCAAGGCGATAAATTATTAAAAATAAAAGACGATCATCAATATTTTTTAATATTTTGGTTGATTTATTTAAATGATCTGTATATTACATGTTCTTAACTCCCCAAAAACAATAAATAATAAATAAAAATGAACAAAAACAAATACAAACATAAGCTGTTAGCGTCCCTAGGGATAGCTATGCTAACTGGTAGCGCTACGTTAGACGCGCAAACTGC
>CAKZMG010000281.1 GCA_937128235.1 uncultured Verrucomicrobiales bacterium | reverse complement strand
AGATTATCAGTCTGCGAGAGATAGAGGGGTTGGCCGTCGAAAGGCCTCCAGATCCGCCTTAAACATCGAAGATGGCGAGAGGGAGACGGATCATGACCGAAGCTTGGCGAAGCGAATCTTGGAACTGATGCGGGAGGATGAGTTTAAATATCAACTCGAGAGTTTAGGTAGCGATCACTCCTCCAATGACGCAAGATGGAAGATTCTCAGTGATATTGTTCATCACGGGAACCTCATTGAGAATGAGTTTATGAATCTCGATCTGCAGGCGAAATTTGAAGAACTGAGGGATGTCTGTGATCGTATTACCACGTTCATCGTTACACACTTTTTCCCAATGAATCAGAGCGGAGACCGAACCTACCTATACCCCGAATGCAATGTTGATCGGCTCGGAACTGGCAAACCTGAGGAATTGAAAAAATACAACAAGTATTCTTCGGAGCTCGTTGGTCTGGTTCGATCTGCTAAAGCGGCCTACGCAGATTTCCGCCGGGGGATCAAAACCGATCTAGCAATCTAACGCGCCGAACAAGGCGCGGATGATCAACTGCCTGCCCGCGCCGAGTCGAAATTTTAATGAACATTCAAACCTCAACCCAGAATTCGGAGCGCGCTGTCGGCAGGCAGTGACATCGCTTTGACGTTAGGCAAGAAAATGGCTTGTATTGAACACCGCGTCCCTCAAAACGTAGAAGGTCGGTTCTACGTCGATTGGTCGTGCATCTATTGCGATCTCTGTGTTGAGGTTGCTCCGACCGTGTTCAAAGAGAAGAAGGAGGAAGGTTGGGCGTATGTCGTCAATCAACCTTCATCATTGGAAGAAGTGGAAGCGGCAATGGAAGCGGTGGAAGGCTGTCCCACAGAGTCGATCGGATTCGATGGTGACCTCTTCGACTGGAGTGCTATTCCACCCATGCAAGATTGAACCGCAAAGAACAGAATGCCTAACCCCAAAGATAGCTTCTCATCGGAGCGATAGCGGAGCATGAGAGCTATTGGTTGTTGAGCAGGCCCGCCGTGTTGTCACCCTCGGCTTAGCTGCTGTGATGCGTTTTGCTTTTTGCCCTTCTGCCGTAAGGGATTGAGTCCACATTGATGTGTGGGCTTTTGCTTTTTAGGCATCGATGCTGCTGCCGATAGGCGAATGGCGCAGCTATTCGCCTACGCTGAGTGAGTCGGGTGAGCCGAGTGAGCTGTAAGTTCAGGGATCGGGCTTGAGCCAGGATTTGGCTTGTTTTGCTGCGGTTTTGGGTGCTATTTCCTGCTGGATTGACGTGCTTTTTGAGCTCCGCGCGCACACGTTCTCTGGCCAAGCCGTGGATTCGCCGAGTCGTCTGCAGTGGGTGATTGATTTGGAAAATCTCAGTCATAGCGGTGGGCCTCGGTAGGGATTGATGCGGGCTATTTCACGCAGGAACTCGAGCGCGCCCTGGCATTTGGGACAGCAATGCTGCTGCGGCTCGGGCAGCTTTGGCGTGGGCTCGCCTAACGTGCCTCCGAGCAGTAAACGCACGCGCAGTCGGGTTTTCTTGGCGGCGCTGCTGAGGTAGCCGTAGTGGCGGATGCGGGCGAAGCCTTTGGGTAAAACGTGCAGCAGCCAGCGGCGGATAAACTCCTCGATGCTCAGCCGCAGCACACGGCTCTGCTGGGTGCCGCTGGGCGTCCAGCGCAGCAGGATTCCGGTGCGGCTAGAGTCGTAGCCGATCAGGCGCTGGTTGGTGAAGCCCGAGCGTTTGACATAGCGCGCTAGGTAGCGCAGCGCGGTGCGTCCCGCGCCCACGTGCTGGAGCTGCACATTCCATGTGGTGGCGCGCGAGAGCGACTTTAGCTGGCGGGATGTGAGCTTCTGATAGAGCTCTGGGTGCTGAGTTTTCAGACTGCCGCGCAGCAGATTGCGGAAGCGCTCGGCGAGCGGGCGGTAGTGGACGAGGAAGCTGGATTTGCCCGGCTTTACCATCGTGTCACTGTCGGCGAGCAGAGCGGCTGCGGGCACGATGCAGTGCACGTGCGGGTGGTGCTGGAGCTGCCGCCCCCAGGTGTGCAGCACGCTGGTGAAGCCTATTTTCCCACCCTTGGTCTTGGTGTGAATGACGTCTTTGAGGGCGGCGGCACTTTGTTTGATCAGTAGCGTGTAGAGCTCTTCTGGAAAGCTGGCGCAAAGGCTGCGCAGCTCTGATGGCACGGTAAAGGTCACCATGAAGTAGTCCACCGGTAGTAGTCTGGCTTCTTGCTTGGCAGTCCAAATTTGCTGATCCAGAGCACCGCATTGCGGGCAGCTGCGGTGATTGCAGCTATGGTAGGCGAAGTGTCTGCTGTGGCAATCCCCACAACGGTAGAGCCTGCCGCCCAGCTCGGCGGTGCGGCACGTCAGCACGCCGCGCACCGCCCGGTAGTGGGCGGCGCACAGATGCGCACGATGCTTGTGGGCATAGCCTGGCCAGTGCTCGGCGAGCACCTCTGCTAGAGTCAGACGCATGGCGACTCTCTGGGTTTTAGGCGCTAGGCAGACTCTGCAGCGCCACGCGCGCCTGCTCTTCACTGATCGCCGTGAGGTGTAGGTAAACCATCGTCGGCTTCAGGCTGCTGTGGCCTAAATAGGCAGCCACCTGGCGCACGCTCACCCCAGCCTCTAGCATGTGGGTCGCGTAACTATGACGCAGCGTGTGGATGGTCAGTTTGGCGTGCTTTTTATCCAGACCAGTCTCAGCCTTGGCGAGCCGGATCGCCGCCCACGCGCTGGATTTTGTCATCGGATACTCGCAGCGGTGCAGCGCATCGCGCAGGCTGATTCCAGAGCTTTTCCAGCCGCGACCCACTCCCGGAAACAGCCAGCGCGTGTTGCCGTGGCTCTTCCAAAAGACCCGCAGTTTCGCCAGCAGCTCAGGGGTGATGGGCACCTCGCGGCTCTTGCCTCCTTTGGCGTTGTTGATGCGGATCACGAGACGCTTGCCATCGATCTCCTGTGGGCGGATCTGTAGCGCCTCAGACATCCGCAAGCCGCACTGATAGACCACGGTGAAGTAGGCTCGGTAGCGACCATCGCGGAATGCTCCTAGCAAACGCGCCACGTCCTCACGCGTGAGCACATGGGGTAGTGGCTCGTCGCGCAGGATTTTGATCTTTCCCCAGATCCGCCACTTTCTCTCCAAATAGTCGCGGTAGAGCGTGCGCAGAGCGCAGACGGCTTGGTTGAGCGTGCTGCCAGCCAGCTTGCGGTCGTTCTGCAGATGCACTAGGAAATCGAGCACTCTACGGCTCGAAAGGCTATCAATCGACTCCTCCGGGTAGTGTGCCATCAGCTGCTTGACCCATCCAAGGTAGCTCTTGCTGGAGCGTGGTCGCAGCCCCTTGAGCTGGACAAAACTCTCGAATCCTAGATACCACTCAGCTTGAACGACATTGTTTAGTTTACTTTTTTTTCATAGCATCGGAGAGTATCAAGCACACCGCCACACCAAACAATCTCCGATCCACCCATCCCCGCCGCAAAGCGGCTCTGTTCAATCGGGTAGGCGGGAGATTCTAACTCCCGCCCCCCACACCACCGGCCATACGGGTCCGTAGCACGGCGGTTTCAATCTGCCAGTCTTACACCCCTAAGCTGTTTCTTTGCCTTCGGGATAGCGGGCATTCACCCATTGTTTCTCCAGACTATGAAGCCCTTGGCTCTCCAGCCACGCATTAGTCAGCGCAAATCGCACCACTTCTACGTTGACGATCCGCCAAGGTCCTTTTCGGCTTCGACTCGCCATCTTTACCTTGTCCCTGTCCACTCCCAATCTTAACAGATTACGACGTCTCGTTCGCGGTCTTCCCCATTGTTTCCAATGATAAAGCCGCATCCGACGCCGAACCCATTGATCAAGTTCGCGAACTTCCCTGAACGTCACACCGATCAAGTAGTAGTTCAGCGCACCTCGCATGTAGTTGCGCAGATCGTTGTAAACGGTGCTCGGTGAGACACCTCGCGTCCGTCTTGTGATCCTGCGCACCTCAGCCTTGAAGCGCTTCATCGACTTCTCCGTCCAGCGGATCTTTCGCCGCTGGATTTTGAACCCTAAAAAACTAGCCTGAGCCAGCTTCACCACCTTACTTTTCACTGTGTTCACAGTCAGTTTGAGCTTACTTCTCAGATAGCGGCTAATGCTCGCTAAAATCCTCTGACCAGCCTTGGGGCTGTTGCAAAGAATCACGAAGTCATCAGCATAGCGCACGAAGTCATGCCCTCGGGATTCGAGCTCATTATCGAGCTCGTCCAACAGGATATTCCCCAGCAGCGGACTCAACGGCCCGCCCTGTGGCACTCCCTTTAAGCTGTCTATAAACTCTCCCTTCGGCGTGATTGCTCCTGCCTTGAGATAATAGTTTATCAGCTCTAACAACTCAGGATCACCCACATGATCACGCAGCTTCTCCATGAGTTTCTGATGGTCGACCGTGTCAAAGAACGCCTTGAGATCGCAGTCGACCACATGGCACACTCTCGCCCTCTTCATCGCCAGATCCTTCACCTTTTCAATGGCTTGTCGCGCACTCTTCTTAGGTCGAAAACCGTAGGAATGCTCGTGGAACTGAGTTTCATAGAGCGGACTGAGTATTTGAGCAATCGCTTGCTGAATCACCCTGTCCAACACGGTAGGAATACCGAGCATTCGGTATTCTCCATTGTCTTTGGGAATGCGACACTGCTTCACTGGCGACGGCCTATAAGAGCCTTCACGCAGCTTGGCCATGACCACCTTCCCATACTTCAGCATGAAAGCGGGAAAGTCCCCAACCTTCATGCCATCGATGCCTGCTACGCCTTTGTTTGCCCTGACCTGCTTCCAGGCCAATTGCATGTTCTCAGGGCGCAAGACATCATTCAATGTGCGTCTGCGAGAACTCTCTTTCTCTAACAAAACCCGATTATCTGCCTCAAACCCGTTCGGGCTAAGAAGCAAGACAGGGTGCTCTGTTTGGTTCTCCTTCATTGATTCAGTCCTTCGTTGGCTTGAGTCTCCACGGGTCTCATTGTTTGTAACGAGCCTATAGCAGCTCCCCGAATCGTTTTAGCCCAACTACTATGACCTCTGCTGACTTCTCGCCGATCATCAACCATGTTTCCACGGCCAACGCTACGTGCGCTTTCACACACGCCGCATGTCGACGAGATCTCCATAGGTAAGCACTGATACCTCCTTTGCCCAACCGCCTCATTTACCTTTGGGACTGAATGAAGGAATTTCGATGTGTTGTGCCACCTCGTCCCATCCCAACGGCCTCCTATGAGGTTTATCCCTGCGGGCTCTGCGGTATGGCTTTGCATTCAAGTGAGCTATTGCTCTAAGCAGTCTATTCGTCGGCTGACAAATTTCCCATAGCCTTCCTCCCCACGCTCGGTCACCCTCACGCAGTTGGCCTCTGGTAGTTCTTTGCATCGCTAGCAGTTTCTTTTGTTCTTCGATGTTCATTCTATAAACAGGGGACTTGAACCCCTTTTGGTTTCAGTGCATGCTACGCACACACAACCCAAGAAAATCTGTGTTAATCAGCGAAATCTGTGGTTAAAAAACCATCAACCGCAGCCCCCATTCTAAAAAATTCCGTCAAAAGCCCTAAAATCAACACCTCAATCAACTTAAAACTTGAAATTCCCCCTAGCTGTGCGATCTGTTCAGTGTTGCTACCCGAAAGCGTATCAGCGAAATAAAAGTGGCTCACTTAAATATGTGGGGGCGTTTTGGTTTCGACTGGATGTTGGAGGGCTTGTTGCATGTAGAGGTT
>CAKZMG010000280.1 GCA_937128235.1 uncultured Verrucomicrobiales bacterium | reverse complement strand
ATGCGATGTTCAGTAATTAGAGAATTAGATACGTTAGAGGATTTCTTAAAACACAAAGGTCAGCTTCACTGTTCAGTGATTCAGGGGCTTGATTTTAGTGAGGTAGATTTAGATTGGGGTAAGCTGAACTTTAGTGGAGCAGTTTTTCTAGGTTGTCATTTTCCTAAGGACACAACAGTAGATTTCCTGATTCAAAATGGTGCGGTAGTGTTCCCCAATCTGCCAAATTTGCCCTATAATCCCTACCGAGCTGAACTCTACTCGCGTGAGGAACTGATGCAGGGCTGGACTCCGAGAGAGGATCAGAGCGTGGATAAGAAAATTTATGATCACTTTGAAGCTAAGGGACGCGCTAAGCCAGATATTCTAGAATCGCTCGCACAGCGCATTCATGATCACGCAGTAGATGACGCGCTGAGAGATCTGTTAGAGGGCAGAGTAGAAGGAGATGGCGTGAAGAAAGTAGTAGCAGTGATGGGTGGGCATGGAACTCCTCGGACCGATCCCTATTACAAAAAAGTGGTAAAACTTACCCGTGATCTCACCCGTGCAGGATACTTCATCGCTTCTGGTGGTGGTCCTGGTATGATGGAGGCGGCTAACCTCGGAGCTTGGCTTGCGGAGGTGGATGATGCTGGTTTAGAAGAAGTGTTTACGGTGCTGTCAGTAGCTCCAGTTTACAGTGATCCGGGTTATATGCAGGCGGCACAGAGTGTGATAGATCTGCACCCGCACGGGCATTCATCTATCGCGGTTCCGACTTGGTTCTATGGGCATGAGCCGACGAATTTATTTAGTAAGCGAATCGCGAAATATTTCTCTAACAGCATCCGCGAAGATGGACTGCTGGCTATCGCAGAGTATGGAGTCATATTTGCGCCAGGCAGTGCCGGGACTACGCAGGAGATCTTTATGGATGCCACGCAGAATCACTACGTGACTTTCGATAAAGTGAGCCCGATGGTGTTCTTAGGTGAAGACCGCTACACTCAGGAAACGATGATTTACCCATGCATTAAGCAACTTGCAGAGGGGAGAGCGTATGCTGAAATGTTGCATTGCACTGACAGCACACAGGATGTGTTAGACTTCATCATCAGTCATCCACCATTTGAGACTGAGGGGTAAGTTAGAATGACCATTTTGCAACTTCCGGCAGCTTAACGGGCCTCCATAGCTGCTTAGAAAATCTCTTACGAACATGAGCATGAAAAAACTGACCGATCAATATTATGCAAGCTACGTATCGATGCTTGATGTAAACATTGAAGAAGCGTTTGCAGAAGTAAAATTACGAGAATGGACTGCGGAGAGTTTTCGGTTTTATACGGCAGTGTCGGTGATGTCTTCTTCTAGAATGGAAGGAGAGCAGATGGAAATAGACAGCTACCTGAAGCATAAACTTCAGAATATAGAATATTTGCCTAATCTAACAGAAAAACCGAATGATTTATTTGATGCGTATGAATTTGCGAGGGATAATGAACTCACCTGGTCTAATTTTCTTGAGGCACACAGCATCGCTACTCAGAATTTATTGCCTGAAGGTTTAAGAAGTGCGGTGAGGGCGGGGGATATGCTTATCATAGACCAGCAAACACAGCGGGTGCAATATGAGGCAGCGATGGGTTCAGTTGTTGCCAATGAATTTGAAGATTTCTGGACAGAGTTGAGTGCATTGTTAGAAAAAAAACTAAGTTTGCAGGAAGTGTTTTACTACGCTTCTCTCATCCATCTGGTCTTTGTGAAGATCCATCCATTTAATGACGGAAATGGTAGGGCAGGACGCTTGCTTGAAAAATGGTTTGTCAATTCGATGCTGGGTGAGAAAGCATGGTACATTGGCAGTGAACATTATTACTATAATAACCTTCAAGCGTATTACAACAGTCTGGCTAGAGTAGGCTTGTTTTACGATGAGTTGGATTTTGAGAAATCAATTCCATTTTTACTCATGTTACCTGATGCCCTCAAGCAAGAGTAGCGTTCATAGATCTACTGAAATCCGCAGGAGAGATTTTTTTATTCTAAGGATTTCTGGGGCAGTTGCGTTTAAGTAGATGAACGTACTACTATTGAACCTATGAGAAGAAAGCGAAGTGTGAATGTGAGTGATGACGAGCCGGTGTTAGATATTTCCTCGTTGATTGATGTTTGTTTTTTGTTGCTGATTTATTTTTTAGTGACGAGCACGATTCAGCCGAAAGAGCAGGATTTGCCGATGGCTCTTCCCGGACCGTCAGTGGAGAACCCTATCCCTATTGAGGATATGGTGAATGTGATGATCGGAATGAAGGAGGATGGATCTATTGTGATGAATGCGGGTGATGATGAGGAGGTGCTGGATACGGATATCGCGATCCGTGAGGTGCCTCAGACTAAGGAGAGATTGAAGATGCTGAATGATCTTGCTCGCTCAAGTGGATGTGAGGTTTTTGTGCAGATCGTTTCTGAAGAAGGTGTCACGCATCAGAGATTTATCGATGTGTTAAATTGCCTCAAAGGGGAGGGGATTAGTAAGATTTCGATTGCAAACTATGATGCTGAGTAATCGGCAGGGATGTATTTCTCAATGATGGGGCGAATTTTTTCCACGGTGTCCGCTGGCCAGTGAGCTGGCTGGGTAACGATGGACTGGCTGAGGGTGCTGTGCTCTGGCCAGGTGGCATCGGTAGGGATTTGAGGAATGGCTCGCTGGATGATTTTTTGCGCGTTGTTAGAGTTTGCTGTTAGATGCCCTAGGACGGTCTGGAGGGTGACCGGTTCTTCTTCTACTTTCCAGCAGTCGTAGTCTGTGATCATGCCTAGGGTGGCGAGTGAGATCTCTGCTTCACGTGCGAGCTTGGCTTCTGCGACGTTGGTCATGCCGATGACATCGAACCCGAGTTGGCGGTTGGCATTGCTCTCGGCTCTGGTGGAAAATGCTGGACCGTCCATGTTTACGTAGGTTCCTCCATCATGGACGTTGCAGTTTTCCTCTTTGGCAGCGGTGCTAAGAATAGAGCGAAGTCCTTCACTGATAGGATCTGCGAAAGGGATGTGCGCGGCGATGCCTTCGCCGAAGAAGGTGTGCTCATTTCTCCTGCTGGTGCGATCATAGTACTGGTCAAATAGGACAATGTCTCTGGGAGCGTATTTCTCCTGAAGGCTGCCGACAGCGGTGACGCAGATGATGTAGGAGACTCCGAGTGATTTGAGTGCCCAGATGTTAGCGCGGTGATTGATCTCATGCGGGAGGATGGTGTGACCTCTGCCGTGGCGGGGGAGGAAATAGACTTGTCTCCCGGCAAGTGTGCCGCTCATGATGGCATCAGATGGATGACCGTATGGGGTGTGGATGATGATCTCTTCTTCTAGCGAAAAGCCGTCCATTTTATAAAGTCCGGTGCCTCCGATGATGGCGATGTGATTGTTCATACCGCGAGCTTAGGTGGGTATGATCAATTTGAAAGTTGAAAAGTGATAGCAACGTAGTTATAATTAGATAGATGAAAAAACTTACCTCTAACAAACTTGCGCAATGCATTTTATGCTTGGTGTGCGTCTTTGCTTTTGCTGGATCTACGGTGGTGGGCGTGGCAAGAGTCATCGATACGACTAATCCCTCAGAGCTTTCTGAGAGAGATTATGCAAATGGAGCTAAGCGATCTGCCGAGGCAGCTAGGCGGGTGATACCTCGGCTGAAACAGGAAATGTTTGAGACTGGAGTAGCAGTGGGGAATCCCGTTTTTATCCGAGTGATCAAGCAGACACGTGAGCTTGAGGTGTGGGTGTTGAATAAGAAGACGAAGAAATATCAGGAGTTTAAGAGATACAGAATCATGGCGATGTCTGGGAGCTTGGGACCTAAAATTTACGAAGGAGACATGCAGGCGGTAGAGGGATTTTATAGCGTGGGAAGACGCTCGCTTAATCCCCAGAGTAGATTTCACCTGTCATTTAATCTAGGGTATCCGAACCGCTATGATAGAGCGCATGGTAGGACAGGTCATTCATTGATGGTTCACGGGAACCGAGTTTCAGCTGGTTGCCTGGCAATGTCGGATTATTATGTGGAGGAAATTTACACACTCTGTGCAGCTGCTCTGAGAAATGGACAGGGTTCGGTTCCGGTGCATTGTTTTCCTTTTAGAATGACCGAGGGGAATCTTAAGCGGATGAAAGATCACCAGTACTACGGGTTTTGGCGAAATTTAAAGACAGGCTATGATGCCTTCGAGAAAAACAAGGTTCCACCAAAAGTGAGTGTGTCAGGTAGGAATTATATTTTTCGCTAAATTGCAAAGATAGACATGTACCATTCCCAGGCTTGCTGTCCGTAGAGGAGCCAGAAGACTCCCCCTGCAATGAGAGCAGGACCAAAGGGGATCATCTTGCCAAATCCTAGTCTCCCGAGAGCTGCGATGAGGATGGTGAATAGGCATGAGAAGAGGACGATGGCGATGAGTGACGGCGCTCCAAAAGTAGCACCGAGGACGGCTAGGAGGTCAACATCGCCCATGCCCATGGCTTCACGCGGGATGGTGGCGGAGGTGGTTTTTCCATCGAGTGATTCCAGGTCTTCGATGTCTATTCTCTCTCCATCCACGAGGATGTAGTGATCTCTGATTTCTAACAATTTTGCTGAACGTGGCTTGCCATCAATGTTGAGTTCTGTAAGTCCATCGATGATGAGTTTGTCAGTCTTGCGGTAGAAGATATCTGACCATGGGATGACTTCATCATCGATGACGAAGCTGATTTCTTCATCGTCATTCTCAGGCTCACGCACAGTCCAGGAAGTGGCGGAATCAAAGCTGAAGCTACGCTTTCCGAACATGGCTTTTCCGAGTAAAACCACGAGCCAGAGTGCCGCCCAGCCAATAGCTAGACCGAAGGCTGAATAGGCTAAGCCTTCTTGCCAAGTGACGAGTCCAAACCTTTCCGGGATAAGCGCTCCACCGATCAGTGCGATGATGGCGGCTAAGATGGTAAATGGTCTGGGAATGAGCATGAGCTCAATGTCAACCGCGCAGATGACTAGCGCGATAGCTCCCAGAAGCATGTAGAGGATGGCTTCTCGGGGATCTGAAAATGTGTACCAACAGGCGACCCAGAGGAGTCCGGTGAGGAGTTCGATCCAGAAATATCGGCTGGGGATGGTGCAGCGGCACTCGGCACATTTACCTCTTTGGATGAGCCAGGTGAAGAGTGGGATGTTACGCGAGATGGGGATTTCTTTTTTACAGGATGGGCAGAATGAGCGTTTCGGCTTGTTAATACTCAGCCCTCTGGGAACGCGGTAGATGACTACATTGAGAAATGATCCCACACAGATACCAAAGAGAAATGTGGCGACTGCATAGAATGGGCTTCCCCATGGCGGTAGTTCGATCATGGTGTT
>CAKZMG010000279.1 GCA_937128235.1 uncultured Verrucomicrobiales bacterium | reverse complement strand
GTATGGCAGTTCTCGATGAAATTATAACAACGCCAAACACCACCACCCTCGCCATAGGCAAACGAGCGTCCACCACGTGCGGGATAAATATTCAATGTCTGCCCACCTAGGTCTTTCTTCACACGCAATACCTTCCAGTTGATATGCCGCGTCACCGCCTCCACATTTCTCATTACCTGAAGTGGATCTTTAAAAACAAACTCATTGATGCGCTGCAAAATATATCTAGCGCGCTTCCCATTCGGCTTCTCATAAACAGCTAGATAAGTATTATTAATATGACCACTATCAATCTCCACCCCCTCGACAAATTCTCCAGCAATAGCAAATTCATCGCTAATACTTCTTATAGTGGCTTCAGTTTGTTCTGCAGGATGGCTCATGATTTTTTTTAGATGATTAAATGGATATGGATTAAAACTTTCTAAATGAATTATTTTAGATACATGAACTAACACACAATCGCCAATCAGCAAACAGGAAACTACGTCAAATAGTAAATAGCTAGTCTACCCCAGAGTTCCAATCTGGTAGATCACCATTGTGCCGCCTTTATCCAGTTCTACTTCTTGGCGCTTCACTTTACTTCCCAGAAGCTGCTCCATCATGCGGATTTCCTGCTTCACGAGATTAGGATACTTGTTAAAAAGGTCATAGAGAGGGTTGTGATATTCCTCGATGCGGAAGCCGTATTCCACATCGTATTTGCATCTGCTAAAGCACCCTGACTTATCACGCAGGTCTGCTAGTCTCGTTGCTTTTTCCACCAGAGACTTACCCTTATTGATCGTTACAGCCCAGTGCTCTCGTTGCTTTTCAAAGTGGTGAAAAAAGATTTTCTCCGGCGAACTCTCGCCAAAGAACTTTTCCATCCCCTCCATCACATTCAGCACCAAGTCTGAGCCTGGCTGAGGGAAAAGATCATCACACTTAGAGGTAAGTTTATAGAGCTTCTCAGGTCTTCCTACTCCAGTTCTCGGCACGCGCCAAGTTTTGAGATACCCCATCGCTTCTAACTTTTGGCAGTGCTGTTTCACTCCCATGTAGCTCATCTCTAGTTCGCGCGCTAGGTCTGCCACAGCCATACCCTGTGACTTCTTTATCGCCTCTATGAGATTAAGAAGTTGAGGTTTGGAGAGCTCTCTGAACGCTTCGTTGAACATGGATTAATGTCTAAAATGTCTGTGCTCGGTAAAGACCATCGCGATACCCGCAGCATCTGCAGCGGCGATGACTTCTTTATCACGGATCGATCCACCAGGCTGGATACAAGCAGTGGCTCCTGCTTTTATCGCCGCGTCTAA
>CAKZMG010000278.1 GCA_937128235.1 uncultured Verrucomicrobiales bacterium | reverse complement strand
GCTCCTTGTCTTGAGACTTTCAGATGCTCCCAGATTTCTGAGGGAGCTAGGCTTCTGTGATCACGTAACAGCCCAAGCAAATGTTCCTGCCTCGGAGTAAGGTTTATTTTCTGAGGTGATGATGTTTGGAATTTCTGCAATCGCAGCCACACTCGTTCTAGGGTGCTGAGGAGTCCTTTAGTAGAATATTCTAGCCACTTGGTGAGGTCTTCTCCTTCTTCTCTAACTTGAGAGAGTGCCTTGTAGTAAGCTGGTCTGTCTTCCCAATAGTATTCATCAACAGAGAAGAGATAGTGAGCATCGAAACCACGGCGATAGAGATCCCAGAGAGCGAGAGCCCTGCCTGTTCTGCCATTACCATCGGCAAAAGGATGAATGTCTTCGAATCGATAGTGGAGGATGGCTGAGCTCAGAATAGGGGAGAGTTTTAATGATGCAGTATTCCACCACTCAAGAAGTTCAAACATCAGTGGAGACACATCCTCATGTGATGGAGGAAAGTGTTTGCCCACTTGGACATTGAGATTGCGATAGCTTCCAGCGGTTCCTTGATCCATCACCGTATCAGCAAGTAGCAGATGAAGTTCAAAGAGGTGTTCGTGACGCACTTTCTTGAGCTTAGATTGTTTCTCGACATAACGTAGCCCTGCAAAATAATTGAGAACCTCTCGTTCAGAGTGCTGGTCTGATGCTGCTAACTCACGACCTTCTTCTAGCGCTCTTACTTGCTTTAGGGTAAGAGGATTTCCTTCTATTGCTGTGGAGGCATGTCCATTGCGAATACGCGTGTCTTTCTGTAGATTAGGTATCCAAGCCAAGGAAACAGTAGCACTTTCTATCCGCTCACGGAGCGACACAACCTTTTCCACCAGAGCAAGAAGCTCTAAACTAATGGTAAACTGTGGTTGGTAAGACATATGATTAGTAAACTATTAGTCAATCAATGCGTCAAGCGGATTAGTAAACTATTAGTAAAGTGATGAGTCAGGTGATGTGCAGAGTTGTTTTAGCTATGCGGTTATTCCTCTGATAAATGTGCACGCATAGATCTTTGATCTGAGGCTTCTTTTTCTTTAGTTGTTTGAATCTACCTATCAATAGCTCTAAATATTATTATGTTGTATATTTAATCAAGTTTAGTAATGAATTCTCCTATAACGGATAGTGATTCTAGTTGGTACTCCTCTAATTCAATAGGTGTGTATTCAGGTTGATCAGACATTGGAGAAAGTGTGATAGAGGAGTGTTGCCAGCCGTGTTCTGATTGTTCTTTTGTGCTTTGGTATTTCTTAATTGTGTATTGGCCAGTTGAAGAATCGTGGATGTCTTGGTGCTGAACTAGTACTATTTTTCCATCACGCGAGCCTAGGGGATTAGCTTTGAATAGACACCATGAGCCATTAGGGATTCTCCTGTTCATAGACTCGCCTATGACTTGAGCCACGAAATAACCTTCGCGAATAGCAATGTGCTCGGGGAGTTCAACCCAATCACATTCATTAATCCATTGCTCATGACTGAACTCTCCAGCAGCGACTTTAACGTCGAATAAGGGGATTGAGTTAATGTATGGTTTAATGTCTTCTTGTGGGAGTATTATGAAAGGTTGTTGGTCGTCTTGATATATCTCATTTTCATTACTTAGTTGTTCGAATTTGGCACCTTGAGCAGCTTGTTTGAGGTATTCATTTGTTTCAGGATCAACGGAATAAATAAAGCAACCTTTTTGTCCTCGAGACATGAGCGTGCGGTAAGTGTTTTTGATGATTTGATCAGCCTTGTCGAGAGCTTCTTGTTTGTCTGATTTTAGCAGCTTCTTGTAACCCTTGATTGAAGAATCCATTGAAGATCGGTTTTCTGCAGAAGTGATAATTTTACCATCTCTAACGATGAAATCATCTCCAATAATAACCCCTACATAATCAAGTTCTAAACCTTGGCAGGTATGAATGCATCCAATCTCTTTGACTGATTCTGGCTTGATGATCCATTGCATGCCATCTTTAGAGAGGTTCCATCGGGCTTTAAAATCAAATTCAGGGAATTCGATATCGTAGCCTAGTGGGTCTTTTTTCTTTGTCAGCCAATCCCAACAATAGCCTGCTACCATGCGAGATTTATTGTTCTTTTGGTTGCGCTTGTATATGAGATCTCTCAGTTCAGCAGGAGATCCACATACTTTAAATTCATAATCTATATTCTCTAAAGTAGGATTAGCTGACTCTAGAATATCTAAAGTGTTGTTCAACCACGCGAGATATCCATCGGAGCCATTACAGCGGAATTGTGAATTGAGGTTTAGCTTTGTAATACTAGCGCCTAACTCTTTAGCATAGTGTTTGATTATGTCTACTGAGCCAACATCTTTCCAGTGAACTTTTTGATGTTGATCAATAAAGAATATACTGAAGCATGATGAGATAATAATTTCTTTAACTTGATGTTCACCTAAGTTAGAGAACATTCCAGATTTAGCATTGAGCCGGTGAGCTTCGTCTACGATGAGAGCATTAAATGTTCCGTTTTCAGTCGCAGTAAACTTTCCAGATCCAACAAATAGATTGGAGATTCTAGTCTTCGTAAAGGTGCCAGCAAGTTTACTCTGATACACTTCACGTGGAGCACTGTTTTTAGTTACATATTGCGCTAGTAAGCCTTGGTTGGTTAATTCCACTAATAGGTTAATAGCGACCACAGATTTTCCTGTGCCTGGACCTCCTTCGACAATGAGCACATTTTTATCAGTTATGGAGGATTTTTTAGAGAGAGACAAGGCTGTTTCATAGACTACTTTTTGATCGTCTATCATGCAGAACTCTTGGTTGCCTTGCAGGAGTGATGCCAAATGGTCTGCTAAGCTTTTTGACGGACGAATTTTGCCGTCTCTGATGCGATACATTGTTTCGCCATCATCTCCCTTGCTCACATTCTGCTTGATGAATTCACGAAGCTTCTCTGTGTCTGATTTTAGAAATAGCGGAGCAAACTGAATATGGTTTTGATAGTGCTTTGATCTAATCCCATCATCATGACGGTAGTTGTGAAGGTAGGCACATGGATGGAGGTGAATTGGATCCTCTCGAACTGATTCATTGAAGTCTTCAATGAGGGTAGCGTAGGACCAAGCTTGATAGGAAGGATGGCTTACGTCTCGCATGGATCCACCAACGTAAGTGGACACGATTCCGTCCATGTCTGTAGGCTCGGATGACTCCCATTGTTTAAGCTCTACTATGATAGCCGTGCGCTCACCGTTTTCTTTTTTTCCAGTAAGAATGAAATCTACTCGTTTCGATGTAGTGGGTATAGAGAACTCAATTGCTACGCCTGTGTCGGCTGGAATAGCTGTGTCAGCTAGCACCCGATCCATGCAGGGTAGTGAATTGCGCCAAGATCGTAATTCACTATCTCCAACTGACTTGCCAGTAGCCTTTTTGTAGGAATCTAAGATGATATCATCAATTGTGTTTGATTCAACATCACGATGGAAGATTTCTTTAGTTGAGTGGTATACAATCATCTAGAAAATTTATTATAGTTTCAGTCAGTAGGTTTAATTGGTTTTTTGAGTCTCCTGACATGGGTTGAGTGATAGGTGAAATAGACGGGTGTGAAAGCGAATGATAGACTTTATTTATAAAGAAAATCTAACAAAGTAGCTGCCTTAAGGGCAAGGAGAAAGGGGGATTAGTTGTTAGTCATTGATTATTGGTTGGATTGATATGGGGAGTATAGAAAAAGTTGTGGGCTTTGTTTGTGAGTTGGATTGGTCTTGTGAGGTTTATAGGACTTATGTTTGGGTTGTGGCTTGGTGCTTTGGGCAGAAGCCGGAGGCATCTGGCACATTAGTCA
>CAKZMG010000277.1 GCA_937128235.1 uncultured Verrucomicrobiales bacterium | reverse complement strand
TTGGTTGGTTATTTTAAAATAGTGAATACTGTGTGTTGTTTAGATCAAATCTTCATCCCCTGGAACTGGTGGGATGAGGTCTTCTCTGAGGAGGAGGCGTTCGATGTTTAGGTCATCGATGAGATCATTTGCCGTCTGTTGGATGATGGAGCAGTAGGGGGTGATTCTATCTACCTCGGCGATGGTGCAGTGCGCCATGGTGGAGATGATGTCTGCATCGTATTTTTCTTTCTCGAAAATGTTAGTGATGCGGAAGACCACGCGCTGTCTATCTAGATCGTATTCCAGCCCGCCGAGATTCATCTGCTTGTTGGCACGGTGGAGCAGCTCTAACAGATAGGGGACTTTCTCCTCATCCATGGGCATGGCAGTTTCGCCGACTATGCTGAGCGCATTGAGCTGGGTGAATGCCTGCGCGAAAAGCTGCACGCGAGTGTGGTGAGCATCAAAGGCGGTGGTGATGACTTCTCTGCCTTCTACGATTTCGTGTTGCCAGCCTTGCTGATTAAAGGCGTCTGAGACAGACTGAGTCTGGAGTGATGGTGGGCGCATGTTGAGTAAAATTATCTAGGTGTGATGGTGAGTGGCTCACCGTATAGGTTAGTTGTTGCCCAGACTTTATCACCAGTTTTATATTGTTGCTCACCGAGGCTGATGAACTTGTGAGATTTTCCTTTCAGCTTGACCATGATTTCTTGAGCGTCTTTCTGGCGTATGCGTGTTTCGGCTTTATTGCCACCAAGCGCACCAATGAATCTACCAGCAACTGCACCGATGTATCTGCCAGTGCCGCCGCCGAAACTAGCACCAGCTAACGCTCCGCCTAATCCACCTGCTGTGCGACCTACTCCGATGTTTTTAGAGACTTTCACCGGGCTACTGTGCTGAACGATACCTGCAACTTTTCCTGTGGCGGTTTTCCTGTGAGGAGCCTTGATCACTTTATAGTCTTGCGCACAGCTTGAGAAAATAGCGGTGAGTATGATGGCTGAGATAAGTCGAAATTTCATAAGTTTGTTTGGTTTATTCGTCTTCCAGAGAAATACGCGGGAAGACTGGTTTTGGCTTGGCTACTTCTTGTCCCACTGGGATCATTCCCCACTTGAGATCGCTGATGTTTACGTCAGCTAGGAAAGTTGCTTTGAGTTGATTCTGGATGCGCTCGCACGCTGCTGGGATCACTGGCTTTAGCAGCACAGAAACGATCGCTACTACTTCTGTTAGATGCCCAAGCACTGTGGTCAGTTCAGCAGTCTTCGTCTCATCCTTTGCGAGTGCCCATGGAGCTTGCTTGTCCGTGTATTGATTACAGAGGGTGATGTATTTGATCACTACTTCGAGCGCCTCGGACACCGCATAGCGATCCATGGCTTCTTTGTAAGCTGAAATGGTCACGCCTGCTTGCTCACGGAGTTCCTTGCTAATGTCATCATCGTAGTCGCTTGCGGCAGTGGCTCCATTGAGAAATCTCTTGGTCATGCTCAGCCCGCGATTACATAAATTACCGAGGTTGTTTGCGAGCTCGGTATTAAATAACATGACGAGTCTCTCTGGGTCGAAATTAGAATCGCGTCCCGTATGAATATCTCTCACTAAATAATAACGCACACAATCAGCTCCAAATCTTTCGACCAGACTTACCGGATCTGTGAGCGCTGCAATCTCTGCCGTCATTTCACTTTTAGAAATTTTACCACTATTCATGTTCCAGAATCCATGCACTAAAAGCGTAGGCATTTGCTCATCTGTAAAGCCAATCGCATGCAGCATACATGGCCAATAGATAGAGTGAGAGGGGACTAGGATGTCTTTGCCAATCACGTGTAAATCAGCTGGCCAGAGCTTGTCGAAATCTGGGAGCTTGCTGCCATCAGCCTTATTATAACCAGCAAATGAAATATAATTTATCAGCGCATCAAACCACACGAAGGTGACGAAATCCTCATCAAATGGCAGCTCTATTCCCCAGCGCAATCTCTCTTTAGGGCGAGAAATGCACAAGTCATTATCTTCTGCTCTCTCGATGGCATTGAGCACATCCGCTTTTCTAAATGCAGGTAAAATAAAGTCCTCACTCTTCTCCACAAAACTACGCAGCCACGCCACGTGCTCACTGAGTTTGAAGTAATAATTTTCCTCATCGCGCTCTTCTACCTCGCCCCACTCTGGACCAAATTCCCCATCCTCACCGCGCTCCTTATCAGTCAGAAACTGCTCCTGCTTCACTGAGTAGAATCCCTGATACTGCTTCTTGTAGATCTGCCCCTCATCGTAGAGCTTTTGCAAGATGTCAGCCACACATGCCTTGTGCTCATTATCTGTGGTCTCTGCCCAGCCATCATATTCTAGCTCCAGAGCACTCCACGCTTTGGTGAAATTTTTCGTTGTTTTACGAACGTAGGTTCCAGGATGGACGTCTTCTTTCTCAGCCGTCTGCTGAACTTTCTGCCCATGCTGATCCACTCCTGTTAGAAAATAAGCATCGTCTCCACAGAGCTTGCGGTAGCGCGTGATGACATCAGCCAGCACCTTTTCATAAGCGTGTCCGATGTGTGGTTTGCCATTTGTATAGTCAATAGCAGTCGTAGTGTAAAAAGTTTTCATTCGTCTAATATTTGAAATGGTTAGAGCGGTCGATGCTCTCTGGTTTTATCAACCTTGCCCCCGATCCCTAAGATGGTGGCGTTTTGCTTAGCGGCTTCAGCTTCTGGGATGTTTTCATCCTGCACATACATCTGCGAGAGGGCAGTCCATGCTAGGAGGTCATTTGGCTCTAGCGTGACAGCTTGCAGCCCACATCCTATCGCTTCCTTGATCTCGCCCACTTTCATGAGCGCCATGCCGAGCGCCTGCCAGCCATCGAAAAACTCAGGATCCAGCTCCACACACTTTCGATACCCAGCTATCGCTTCATCAAACTCTCCGAGAGCGAGTGAGCCATTCGCGTCATCGAAGATGTCATTTAGCTCAGCGCTCATAGGGTGATGGTATTTCTGTTAGAGAAATTCGGAGTTAATTGAAATTCGGAACTGGAATGTTAGCCTTAGCGATAGCGTCATCGAACCATGCACGGAAGACTGAGTCTTGCAGCATTTCTGAGCGTGCTTTCTGGATGCGGAGGCGAGTATCTACTACCTCAGCAGTGTTGACTACTTCTCTCTTGTTGAGATAAACGAGGATGACCTTATCCTGCTCTTCTACGTTTTTCTTGGAGAATGATTGGTTGTCAGTGATCGTTCCGTTTTCAAAGATTTCATACTCAGAGTTCGCCACCTGTCCTCTCTCATCTTTACCGAGATTGCTGTAGGTGATACCTGTTCTGACTTCTGCTTTGAGGTTGTTGATCTTAGCCGCTTCTTCCGCTGTAGTTCCATCTTTGATGAGCTTGGCTAGCTTCTCTTTGGTGTTCTCCACGTCTGCGAGCATTGCAGCGTGGGCTTTTTCTTGGATGTAGTCTGCCTTAGCCAGCTCCTTAGCTTGCTCATATGTTTTGGTGACAGGCTTCACTTCTTCGTCAAATCTTACGTAGAACCAACCATTACCTTCTAGCTTGATCGGTGCTGGGATACGGTACTTGAGTGAATCAGATATTTTGATCTGGAAGATAAGATCAGCAATGGAAGAGCCGTCTTTAGAGTTAAGTAACTTGAGATCCGCCGGCACATTTTTGGCAGAGAAAAGCTCTGTAGAGGTAAGGTTTAACTTCGCATTCTTTATCTCTTCATCAAATTTCTTCCCATCAGACTCATCCACTAAAAAGCAAAGATCCGCAATCTTGGCAGCGACTAATCTATCCGAAGGTGTCTCCACTTCTAGCTCCCATTTAGCGAGCTCTTTCTGGTAAGCCTCATCTATTTTCTTAAAGTCCTCATCACTAGATCCAGGAGCGCGAACTGGTGCTACTGGTCTAGGTGTTGCGTAAACTGGCTTCTCTGTGATGTAGCTGATACGGATTTCACGATCTGTTAGATACTTAAAGTCATTCTCTTTCCAGTATTCTTTTATCTCTTCCTCAGTAGGCTTGATCTCTTTTTTATAGCGGTCAATACCGATTTCTACGGTGGTGAGGTCGAGTGTCTGCTGTTGGAATTTGATTGATCGGTCAGTCAGGTTGTTAGGAGTCTGGAGTCCGCTAGAGACAAGGTTTTTGAGTCGCTCATACACAAGTGACTCAGCCACCAGCTCTACAAAGTCTTCTTCCTGTAATCCAGATGACCCCATCTCCTTCAAGAAGGCTTGATAAGCTGCTGGGTTAAATTTACCACCTTGGGCAAAGATCTGATCTTTGATGTGCTTCTTAGCGAGTTCAGTAGATGGGTAGATGCCGTATTCAGCAGCTGTTTTAGAGATGACGATGCGTCTGGTGACAAATCTCTGTGCCTGCTGCGAGCTAATACCCATTTGGTAGAATCCGAATGAGGCATACGGTGACAAACGACGATTCTCGATGATGTCTAAAGCATAGCCAGTGAGTCCTGGATCTCTGAGTTGCTTGATCACTTTGAGCGAATTGAAGCCCATTTTGCGGAACTGAATCTGGTCGATGCCTTCACCATAGACCTCTGTTACCTTGGCTCTGCCTCCAGAATTTGGTCTGAAATCACCCATAGTGAGAATGAGTCCAGCTGCGAGCAGGACGAGAACTACGACCATCAGGCCGGTGTATTTACGCATGTTTTCGATCATGATATTTTCTTAGTTTGAAATTGTTTGTCGCGGTCAGCAATAGTGCGCACCACATCAGTGCGGAGCTTGTAGGCTGAGTTTCCCCTAGAATCAACCGTAAATGCGGGAAAATTGATTAAATCTCTCCCATTTGCGCTCTCTGCCTCAGCATGTGGTCGCAGATGATGATGTTTGCCATCGCCTCCACCATCGGCACAGCTCTCGGTAGCACGCAGGCATCGTGTCTGCCGCGCCCCTTGAGAAGCGTTTCTTCGTGGTCAGAGGTCACGGTAGGCTGTTCGCTCATAATCGTGGCAGTGGGCTTAAATGCCACGCGGAAAATGATGTTCTCACCATTAGAGATTCCACCCTGCACACCGCCAGAGCGGTTCGTCTTGGTGCGCACATTGTCGCCATCCATGTAGAAATGATCATTGTGCTCGCGTCCCGTCATGAGAGTTCCGCCAAACCCAGAACCGATCTCGAATCCCTTCGTAGCCGGAATACTCATCATCGCTTTCGCCAGTTCGGCCTCCAGTTTATCAAAGACAGGAGCACCCAGTCCAGCGGGGCAATTTCTGATCACACACTCCACCACGCCACCTACAGAATTTCCATCTGCACGCACTTCCTTAATAAGGTCGATCATGCTCTCCACCACAGCCGCATCACCCGTGCGGACGATGTTAGACTCTATCTCCTCAGAGGTCACCGTGTCCGGATTCACCTCCGCATTGATGTGTTGGATAGACTTTACCCAGGCTAGAATTTCTAGATCTGGGACCAATGAGTGAATTACCTTCTGAGCCACAGCCGCAGCAGCTACTCTGCCGATGGTCTCCCTCGCAGACGCTCTCCCGCCACCATGCCATGCTCTAAATCCATACTTCGCATCATACGTATAGTCCGCATGAGATGGGCGGTATTTATCCTTCATTTCTGTGTAAGAAGACGGACGCTGGTCCTGATTTCTCACAAGAATCCCAATCGGAGTTCCCAGAGTTTTCCCCTCAGAAGTTCCCGATAAAATTTCACAGACATCACCTTCCTTACGTGGTGTCACGATCTCGCTTTGCCCAGGACGACGTCTATCCAGTTCTCTCTGAATGTCTTCCTCCGAGAGTTCTATCATCGGTGGACAACCATCAATGTTCACCCCAACTCCAACCCCATGAGATTCACCCCATGTGGAAATACGAAAATTCTGACCAAGTATGCTAGACATGCGTGGATAGATAGACGCAAAACCCCAGAACTGCAACCCTTCTCTTTGTCTGCATTTGAAAGGGAAATCTTCAGGAGAATGGTTCACAGCTCTCTGATTTTAGAAATACATTGAAATTTTCTCTCTTCCACCTAGATTCCGAAGTGATATGAAAATAAATTACTTAACACTAAGCTGCATGATGGGGCTAGGGCTGGGAGGAAACTTCGCAGTCGCCCAAGATGTGGCCGTAGAGAAGAAGGCGGTAGCTGCGGAAGCTAGCAATGATGCTGAAGACGCGCTGGAGGCAGAATATAAGAAAATAAAGGATACGGTGATGCAGACAGGAAAGGACTTCATGAAGAAGGTTGCTGCTGAGAAAGATAAAGACAAGCAGCGTGATATGTATCTGAATCAGCGGCCGGATCATAGTGCTCAGATGGAGCAGCTGATGAAGCTAGCGGATGCTCACCCATCATCAGAGAAGACGCTAAATGCACTCATCTGGGGACAGCGAGTATTTAAGCCAGAGCAGCGCGTTGCGGCTAAGAAAATACTCATGGATAGGCACATTCATAACGATAAATTCGAGAGTGTGGTCAATGGACTCGCGCGTTCACGCAATGAGCCCACAGCGACATTTGAGAAGATAAAAGCGACATCAAACAATCCGCGAGTTCAGCATGCAGCAAGCTATGTGATCGCGCAACGTTTCATAGAAGAAAAGGATACGAGAGAGGACGGTATCGCGATGCTCAAGCAGCTTCTGGCAGTGCCAGACATCGATAAAATCAATCCGAGGCTTGTTAAATCAGCGAAAGAGAAACTCTTTGTAGCAGAGAATCTAAGTGTAGGACTAGTGGCTCCAGATATAGTGGGCACAGATCACGCTGGAGTAGAATTTAAGCTGAGCGACTACCGAGGAAAAGTAGTGGTGTTAGACTTCTGGGGACATTGGTGAGGTCCATGTAGAGCAATGTTACCTCATGAGCGGTCGCTCACAGAGGAACTCAAAGATAAGCCATTCGCTATCGTAGGAATTAATAGTGATTCTAAAGAAAAGCTCGCTGAAATGGTGAAGGATGGCACCACTACTTGGAGAAATTTTACCAATGAGCAATCGTACGGTAAAATTTCTGATAAATGGGGAGTCAGGGGCTGGCCAACCATCTACATCCTCGACCACAAAGGAGTCATTAGACACAAGAACCTCCGAGGTAAGGAAATGGAAGCAGCGGTAAAAGTGCTCATCGCAGAAGCTGAAAAAGACACTGAGTCATAGTCATCAGTTGACATCATAATCAAAATAAAGCACAACAAAGTCCTGTGCCAAACCGCAGGACGCTGAGGATGGAGTAATTCATCCGTAAGCGATTGTACAGAGGTCTCTGGGTTCTCCCCCGGAGGCCTCATTTGTTTTTAAGATTTAAGTTTAGAGATTTAAGTTTAAAGTCATCTCATGCAAGAGATAGAACATAAATTTCTCCTTAAGAATGATGACTGGAAGGACATAGCGAGTGAAGGAACCCGTTACCAGCAGGGGTATATTTCTACCGTTAACGGCACCACTGTGCGCGTGCGCATAGCAGGTGATAAAAGCTACCTCACACTCAAAGGAAAACGCAGTGGAGTAGCTGGGGCTGGGATTAGCTGTTCAGAATTTGAATATGAAGTCCCGCTCGCCGATGCGGAATCCATGATAGCGGAATACGTGGACTCCCCACTCATTGATAAGCACCGCTACCTCGTGGAGCACGCTGATAAGACCTGGGAAATAGATGTCTTCTCTGGAGAAAATGAGGGCCTAGCCATCGCAGAAATAGAACTCAGCTCAGAGACAGAAGAATTTGAAATCCCCAGCTGGGTGGGTGACTGTGTCTCGGAGGACAATCGTTACAATAATCTCGCCTTAGCAAAAACTCCGTTTAAGGAGTGGTAGTTTAGAGCTTTAAAATAGATCGTTTACTCCCTGGCTAGATGCACTGGAGTAAATTCTGCGATTGTTGGCTTTTCATGCTGACGGGAATGGTTTAGCGTAGCCGCAATGCTGAAATTTATCGATCAAGGAGGACCGTTTGTTTGGGTGCTATTAGCGCTTTCATTCGTGGGGATGATGATTGTGTTTGAGAAAATTATCTTTTTCCAGCGCACAAAAATCCATGTGGGTGATCTCATGCTGGGCTTGGCTAATCATGTCCGCAAGGGTGCGCACGGTGAGGCTCTACGCGAGGCAGCTCGGGCTCCAGGCTCAGTAGCTAGAGTGGCACATGCTACTCTGATGAGGCATTATTTACCACGTGCAGATCTGCGGGACATCGCTATGGAGGCTGGTCAGCTGGAGGTGCCTAGGATAGAGAAAAATCTCCGTGGACTTTATACGGTGGCATTGATCGCGCCACTGATCGGGCTGCTTGGGACGGTGAATGGCTTGATTGAGACCTTTGTTAAAATGAGTAATAGTAGTGGTCTGAGCTCTAACTCGGACATGGCAGTAGGTATCTACGAGGCTCTGATCACTTCTGGACTGGGCTTGCTAGTGGCGGTGCCAGCGTATCTTTTCTATCTGTATTTTGTGGGTCGGGCGAAGCGTTTGGTGCATCGAATCGAGCGTGGTGCGATTGAGATAGTGAACATTATTTGTGATGAACGAGAGGCCCCAGCACCTAGTGAAGTAGAAATTTCTGGAGAGAAGAAGGATGGCACAAAGGATGGCACAAAGGATGATAAAGCATCCCCGAAAAAAGCAACCAAACCAACTAAAGCAGCTAAGAAATGAAGCTAGAAATGTCACTACCACAGCGACCTGGGCTGATCTACACTATGCCTGTGTTGGATATTTTGGTGCTAGTCTTGGTATTTCCATTACTGGGTTCCTCTTTCACTACGAATGCGGGTGTTGAGCTGAGCTTGCCTGATACGAGTCACAGATTTGATAGGATGGAGCGGAGTATCGTGGTGACGGTGAAGGGGACTAAGGAGCGGCAGATCTATATAAACCGTAGATTGGTGAAGGAACGAGATCTGCTGGAAGAGCTAGCAGATGAGGCGGTGAACTGGGATGGCGGGGGAGCTGTGGGAATTATTTTCCGTGTAGATAGACGTGTGCCGAGTGGCTACAAGACCCATATTGGCGATAAGTTATTAGCGGAAGGATACCGTGTTTATGATGCTGGGAATCCCGTAAGTAAGTGATGTTATTTTCAAAGAAAAAGAAGCTGCAACGCGATAGAAATGCTGGGCTAGTGTTCCGCTGGCGTGGTGGGTATGGGACGAACCGTGGTGGATCGACCATCGCTTTTCTTCTCACTGCGATGATTTTCGCCGCGGGCTTCGTGATGCTAAATGTGTATGCGAAGCCGAACACAGTACCTAGCAGATACCGAGCAACGATGATTCAGCTGGGAGTGATGGATAATGATCTGAAGTGGTGGATAGAGAAAAACTCACCGAATCTGCCTTTGTGGTCAGGCAATGGCGATGAGGTAAATGTGGCTGGAGTGGATGCGCAGTTGCGCGAGAAGGTGAGGGAGATTCATTGTAGAAAATACCGGTATGAGGATGTAGAAATGCAAGAGATAGAGATCGGAAATGAGGGGATTTATGCGCTTAATAACCGATCTTTACCGTCAGTGAGTCGTTATAAAAACAGCTTGGCTGAGAGTCTGCCAGAGAATGACATTCCCCAAGTGAACTGGACACTGAGCGTAGCGGCAGATGAGTCTCTAATGAAGAGGCTGCCAGACGCGCTAAGCTACGGAAACTGGATACCAGCGAAGTGGCGTGGCAGATCTGTTAGATTCATCATTGCTGTAGATCCTAGAGGTAAGGTTTTGAGCGTGAACCCGGCGGAGTGGAATGAGGATGAGACGGTGAGAGATTTTGGAAACTGGATTCACACGATTCCATTTAAAGCTGTAAAAGAAGATGCTGGATCAGTGTCTGGTGTGGTGACTCTCAGCGTGAAGCCGGTGAAGGAAAAAGAAAAAGAGAGTGAGGAGGATGCGCCATGATTGAGATGGATTTTGAGGAATTTAGCCTATTCATCGTAGCAGGATGTGTGCTGATGATGGGGTTACTCCTGCTGGTGCACTCGCTCAGGGCTAGAAGTTATCGGCACAAGAGGTTTAACCAAGTGGTGCAGTGTCCGGTCTGTGGTGAGGTGTTCGATGACCGCAGTGCAGAGAAAATGCCCGAGTGCAAAGGCTGCGGAAGGAAAACCATCCGCGGGTATGATAAGAGTCTGGGGTGATGGGAATGATGAAACCTTAAAGAATAAATGGAAGCGTGGCACATAACTTTATTG
>CAKZMG010000276.1 GCA_937128235.1 uncultured Verrucomicrobiales bacterium | reverse complement strand
ACGATGAAGTTTTTGGGCAAGCGAGATCGTGCTATCTTAGAGCTATTCTACGCTTCGGGACTCCGGTTGTCAGAAGTTTGTGGTGCTAGGTTAGAAAATTTAGACACAGAAGAAGGCTTCATCCGGGTGACGGGAAAGGGGAACAAAACTCGGATTGTTCCTGTGGGGGCGCAAGCTAGAAAATCCATCGAGCTTTATGTGAAATTAGAGCGCCCTGAGCTAATCAAGCCAAAGTCATCTTCGCATATTTTTCTGTCTGTTAGAGGTGGTCCACTCAGTCCGGAGCGGATGCGTTCTATTGTGAAGCAGCGCGCACAAGCTGCTGGGATAGACTCTAAAATCTACCCACACTTACTACGTCATTCCTTTGCCACGCACCTCTTGCAGAATGGAGCGGATCTGCGGGTGATTCAGGAAATGCTCGGGCACGCAGACATTTCCACCACCCAGATCTATACTCATGTGGATCAGAAACGGCTTAAGGCAACTCATAAGAAATTTCACCCGAGGGGATAGAATGTGCAAATTAGCCAGAAGATATTATTTTCTAGGAAAGATCAAATTTGTATTTAGATTTAAGTCATGATGCTTAAAAAATGTCTCATTTTACTCGCTCTCACTTACTCTCAGATGGCTCAAGGAAATCTCATTCCATTGCCAAACAAAATAGAAAGCTACCAAGCTGAATCAATCGTTCTCCAGCAGAAATCACAGCTTGTTTGTCCTCCAGAGTTTAAAGCCTCAGCGAAAGTAGGCTTATCTCATATTGAGTTAGTGAATGAAGCAGGGAGTGGAACTAAAATAGTGGTGGTAAAAGACGGCTCTATTAAGAAGCGAGAAGGGTATGTGCTAGATGTAAATGAGAAGCAAATTACCATAAAAGCTAAATCCGCATCAGGTGTGTATTATGCTATGCAGACACTCAAGCAGCTGATGTATCCTAAAAATGAGGCTGATGGATATTACGTTCCAGCATTAAAAATTACTGACTCACCTCGTTTTGCTTGGAGAGGCTTGATGTTAGATTCATCACGTCATTTCCAGACTATCCCAGAGATCAAGCGCTTCATTAATAACATGGCTGAGCACAAGCTAAACGTTTTTCATTGGCATCTAACAGATGGGCATGGCTGGAGATTTGAATCTAAGAAATATCCTAAACTCACCGAGATCGGAGCGTGGAGAATGCAGCCGGGCTACCCTACTAAAGGAAAAAAAGAGAAGTATGGCGGATTCTACACTCAAGAAGAAATGAAGGAAGTAGTAGCCTACGCAAAGGTGAGGGGAGTCACGGTAGTGCCTGAGATAGATATGCCCGGGCATTGTTTCGCATGGGTCGCAGCCTATCCTATGACTGGTTGCTTAGAGAAAGAGCAAGGTACAGATTTCTTCTACACTTACCCAGCGGATGCTCAGAGATTTCCCTCTAAGCCAGGCACCGATGTGCTCTGTGTGGGTAAGAAAGAGACAGTCAAAATGTGTTTCGATATTCTCGATGAGCTGATGGAAATTTTCCCTTCAAAATTCATCCACATCGGTGGCGATGAGGTGAATAAATCCTGGTGGAAAAAGTGTAAACACTGCCAAGCACACAAGAAAAATAAAGGTCTTAAAAATGAGCGCGAGCTCCAGTCATGGTTCATCAAGCAGCTGGATAATTACATCACTAAAAAGGGGCGAAGAATGATCGGCTGGGATGAGATACTTGAAGGCGGACTCGCTAAAAATGCCACCGTTATGTCATGGCAAGGCGAACAAGGTGGAATCAAGGCCGCCAAGATGGGGCATGATGTGGTGATGTCACCTCAGACCTATATTTACCTAGATCACGGACAGTCTCACAGCCCACAAGAGCCACCGCACTGGCCTGGTCATAAACCACTCGATAGAGCATACAGTTACAATCCTATACCTCCATCACTTAGTAAAAACGAAGCCAAGCATATACTCGGAGTGCAAGGAAATGTCTGGACAGTTTTCACGCATGAAGAATGGCTCATCGATCTCTGCACTTGGCCCAGAGCGTGTGCTATAGCAGAAGTGGGTTGGACCGAGCACAAGCAGCAAAACTGGGATGATTTCTACAAACGTCTCAAGTTTCACCGCACTAGATTAGATGCCATGGGGATCAACTATTGGTGGGAAGAATCCGCTGAGCTGGGAGCTTGGGCTAACACGAAATTACTCCCTGATAATAAGCCTGTGACACTGACGTTTGATGTGACTGGTAAGATCTCAGCTGGCGATAATCAGATCAATTTCCAATACACGAAAGGCGCGCACGCATTGAATCTACACGAAGTAAATCTGTTAGAGGACGGGAAAATAGTTACCACGGATAAGCACGAAGGAATCACAGGCAGCGAACATAGGAAAAATACTTACACTCTAAAATTACCAAAGCTAAACCCAAAAGCCAGCTACACGATCAAGGCAAAAGTATCCGGCTCAGAGGGTGTGGATTCACATGGTAAAGTAAGGCTAGATAACGTGCAGACCAAGGTGCTGAAGAAGCTGCCTTATGAGTAGCGTGAGAATGAATTTCCCATCTAAATCCTCCCTTTAATCCGCTCTAACAGTTCTGGGTCTTCTTCTAGCTCGGCTACGAGCGAGGTGATGACGTTTAGGGTGTCCTTTGAGAC
>CAKZMG010000275.1 GCA_937128235.1 uncultured Verrucomicrobiales bacterium | reverse complement strand
CATCCCAGATGACCAGAAAGAGCAGCTCTGTGCGGCAGGAGTCCCAGGCGGAGCCATGCCATTCGTCATCAGAGATCTCAGCCAGCAGCAGTCCACCATCAGGGCGAAATACCAAGCCTCATCACACACTCCAGATGATACAGATTTAGATAAATTTGAAACCATCATCGACCTCTTCATCCAAGAGCTAAAGCAAGTCTGCACCGATGCTAACCTACCGCTCCTCGTCACGCCCACCGCTGACATTTGCTGCAAGCAAGCCATCGCCAACCTCGCCTTCGGCTCAGATCCTCACTCCGGCACACTCGCAGGCAGATACCTCAATAACAGCGGACAACCGAACCCAGACGCGCGTTTCGCCAAGCTCATCCTCGGCTACTACGGCGAGCTAAAATCTTACGAGCCCAGCACCCCTACCCACTCCCCCGAGCCAGAAATCATCACCTTCTTCGAGTCTAACAACTCCGCCCAGCTCAAAGCCATCACCACCCACGCCGCGGACAGCTCCACTGGCGATGACCTCCGTGAAGCTCAGCAGCAAGCCTGGAAACTCATCCAGAAACACGGAGCCGGCGCGCTCTCCTTCGCCAGCTTTGACCAGCTCGCCATCCTCTACGCGCTAAAGCCCTTCGCCCCGCAAGCCTCCATTGATCCCATAGAAAATGCCGTTCAGACCTACCTAGACCGCTCAGAAAAATCCAAGATTGACGGACGCGGCAGCACCTTCCCCGGCTACGAGTTCCTCATGCAGCCACTCCTCTGCTACATGCGCTCCATGTTTGTTTTCAACAAGCAGCTCAACGCACAAGACATCGTGAATCTCCCGCTCAGCAGCTTCGGCACCATCCAGTGTAGCAATCTCTACGACATCTACATAGACCTCAGCATCTGGAAAAATGTCACCACACTGAGCAATCACCTCTCACTCCTATTTTCCTCATCCCACATCTCGCGCCAGCTCATGCAAGCCGCGCAATACGTCAGTGACACCCTCGCCCAGCTAGACCTCAGACCCGTAAAGAATGACAAGACCAGCATTGACCAAGGGCGTGAGAAATTCACCACCATCACCATCGCCGAGCTATTCAGCAGCCTCGCACTGATCAATTCCTTCGTAAACGACGTCGCCAAGCACGCCACCAATCCCAGCCTCTACTCAGACCGCAGCCTACGCATGGAAGACATCCATCAGTTCCTCACAGTAAAATCAAAGGAAAACTCCCTCACCCCATGGCAAGAACGCGTCCGCCAAAGCCTAGTAGGCAAACGCCTAAGACTAGAATCAGACCTCCAGAAAAGACTAGAAGACTGGAGAAGATAGCCTAAGACTCACCACCAGTTAGACAGGGTTGCGTGAAGAATGACTGATTTCTAGCAAGAGTTAGCAATGGAGATCTACCTCTTTGATAAATCATTGATAATAATTGTTGAATAATGCCTACTAGGAGCATCTTCGTAATAGTCTTTAATGACATGCTGCTCATTGGGAACGACAAATCCTAGCTGATAAAGTAACTTAAGAAAGGGATCTATTGGGTGATTTTTGTGTGTTTTGAAAACGTAATCGACTGCACTAATCTCACCATTTTTCTTGCAGTATCGGTCATAGCCTGGAAGTACATTACCACTGATCACTAGGCTCACACCTCGGGATTTTAAACTATCTAATACTTGATTCATAAAATCCAAGTAAACCGTTCCTCCGCGATGTTTTATATCCACACAACTAGCCGCTAAGTATAACGTGTCACTGGGTATTTTATTACAATTGGGGTGATAACATCCGTCATTGGTAGCTTCCTCCCAAGAGGTAAATTGAGACATGTCATCTGGAGTATAGCTTATAGGTGATGATGCGAATGCAGCGATAATGTAGTCAGGAGCAGATGAAAAAGATCCCACAAAATAACCCTCAGGGTAGATAGTTAGCCGTGATTCTAGCTGCTCAACTGTAGCGCGCTCGCCCTCTGGCCAGCTTTCCTCGAGTCTAAGAAGCTGAGGAATATCATGGAAATTAGCCTGACGTATAATGATTTTCATAAAGTTTAGTATATAAAATTGTTTACTTATAAGACATAAATCATTATCCTAATAATTGCAATTATATAGTAATATGAATCTCAAAAATCTTAGCATAGGAATTTTAGAGTATCCTCACTGCGTCAACAAAAAACTCTGGAGCATTAGAAACTTACAAAATGTTTGGAGTGCTGCAGGAGCCGATGTTGTACAGTATTCTGATCTATCACTACCAGCACCAGAAGTTGATGTGTGGTTTTGTCATTTAGACTCAACTATGATATCCCAAGATTTCGCGCAGTTTATTGATGATCAGCCCAATATAATAAACGGAAGGTTAAAAGATATCCGGAAAACCAGCTTTAGTGAACAATTAATTGATTCTGTGGATTCCCCATATGATGGTGCTGTGATCGCAAAATCAGTTTATAATTATGGAGGACTAGTGGATATTCAATTGGTAAATCGTCAGCATGGATGGGCTCGTTTTCTACCTAAAAAGATGAGAAGGAAGTTTCTTGGGTTACCATCAGACTTAAAGGCTAATCCTAACTACACCGTTTATGATTCAGTGAAATCTGTTCCGCCAGATTTCTTCAGTAGTGAACACAACGTAGTTGAGAAATTTCTACCTGAAAGAGTGGAGGAACACTATGCCCTACGCATGACTTTCAAACTCGGTCAGTCTCACAAGAGCTACAGAATTATCTCAACCGAGCAGATCGTCAAAAATAAGAATGTGGTGACCATTGAAGAAATAGAAACTGACCCTAGAGTGATTCAGTGGGCCGATGAACATAATGTGGACTATGGGAAGATTGATCACACTCTTTGGGACGGTGAACCAGTTATTTTCGACATTAACCGCACTCCTGGTATCAGCGGCGCGAGCTATGAAAATCAGCAACTCCTAGCAAATGCATTAGCTCCAGGGATACTTGACTTCATTTCATGCTAGAATCCAGAAATTATTAATAATACCAATCTGTATAATAAAAAAGCCATGCAACCAAATTTAACCTATTCTATTGTCATTGAAACGGATAACCTGACCACAATTCCTTGGGATGAGTTCTCCGAACTACTAGACATTCTGGGGGAACAGATCCAAGAGGCAACTAAGTTGGCATATTCTCCTCAGCCTGAGATCTTTTTTGTATTAGCAGATGAAGAAACTGCAGCTTCAGCATTTCTGGATGAAGTCACTTCTAAGAATCCTGCTCTAGCTCAGCAAGCGCATTTTCAAGTGCTCTGTGTTCCTAATGGACGATACTATGAGCTTAAAAATGCTGGGATTTGCGCTACTTCTAGTGATATTGTGGTTTTATGTGATTCCGATGTTATCCCTGAACCAGGCTGGCTTTGTAATTTACTATCACCCTTTCGTGAAGAAGAAGACGCTATTGCCTCTCTCGGTTGCTCTTATCTCTTACATGATGATTGGTTATCGAAAGCACTCGCACTATTTTGGTTTTTTCCCCTCAGAGATGAAGATGAAAAAGTCATTTCAAAGCGTCCACTTCTAGTCAATAACTGCAGTTTTAGAAGAGAGTGGTTATTAGATCACTTATTCTCTATCAATGATGGATTTAAAGTTGATTGTAGCTTGTTGTACCGCGAAATGATCTCGGAAGGTATCAAAATACACCGACCACCAGCATATGCTGGTCATCAACCTCTTCGGGGCTGGCGCTTCCTCGCCTGGCGCGCTGCAGTGACTGGACGAGATATGGATCGTAAATATGAATTAATAAAATCTGCAAGTCGTATAAAACGAATTTTATATCCTTTCAGACGCAGTTTCACGCAGTTTAGACGAGTTTTGATAAGAATAGTAACGAAGAGGCGTCTTGTAGGGCTTCCCATTTGGCACGTTCCTTCTGCTATCGCGATAGGCTGGTGGTTTTACTTTTTGGCTGGATGGGAACAGTTTAAGTTAGCAACAGGAATTACCAGGAGCGCTCCAGAGCATATTCCAGAGTGGGTCGAGCACAGTTAAGATCATGAATCAAAATCCACTAATTAGCATCATCACTCCAACATGGAACCGATGTAAGAACGTACAGAGAGCTATAGAAAGTGTCCGTAAACAGAGTTTTGAAAAATATGAGCACCTTATTATCGATGATGGATCTACTGATAATACGGTAGAAATCGTAAATCAAATAGTAGAAAAAGAGACGCGCTTAAAGTTGATTCCTCTCGAAAAAAACCAAGGCTCGAATCCAGCAAGAAACATTGGAATTAGTGAGGCAAAGGCTCCTCTCATAACATTTCTTGATTCCGATGATGAATATCTGCCTCATCGATTAAAAACAACTCATCAATTCTTCAAAGACCATCCAGAAGTGAATATTTTGATTAGTTCCTTCGAGACCCGTAAAGGCGCACGCAGGCTAGATTCATGTAATCCAGAAGGTTTCGTTCGTAGAGCACTTTTTGAAGAAGCTCTCTTTGCAAATCGAATTTTCATAGCTGGATCTGCTATCACAGTCCGGCGTGAATCTTTAGATGCAGTGAGCGGGTTTGATCCAAGTCTCAAGAGAATGCAAGATCGTGATTTATTGCTAAGATTAGCTCGAAAAGAAGGTGCCTATCTCTGCTCGCAGATGGATTGGATCAAGTATCAATCAACGGACGGAATCTCTCGGCCACGTCGTGGCTATCTGGAGTCACTAGATGCGCTCTATCTTCTGCATAGTCACCTAGTGGAAAAACATCAGGATGTCGCGGGGTATTTGGTCGCACGCCATCTTCTTTCGAGTCTCCTGAGTGGACATTGGTGTCATTTGATTAAGAGCTATGCCATAGTACGTCGCTTGAAAAGTATCAAACTTACCATTCCGACAATGATGAGGTTTTACGTCAAAGGGAAACAATACCGCCGTCAAATTGCAGATCAAGTAAAACAGAATTGTGAATCATCCTGACCTGCCACAGGAGAGCTGTAAATTATACCATTTGAACAATGGTATTAAGCAAGCTGGGAAGAGAGGCAAGGACAGCTCAATGATATTAACTTACGCACTCGGTGAGATTAGCAATCTCGCTAGATGCTCCTTAACCGAGTTCTGTGCCATTTGACTCAATAAAATGACGAAGAGCAGATCTTTAGTTGATCTTGAAAATGCGCTTACGAAGTTCCTATTCCGGCCCAGGATCTGGTGCTGGTGCCGCCTCGGCCTTTGGCTCTGGTAGGTCTTTGTAGATTCTTACGTCTGGTCGTTTGAGGCGTTCATTATAGCAGGCGATGATGAGAAGGCGCTTGCCCTTGGTGTATTTAGCGGTGCGGTTTCTGATGGTGACCCACTGCTTCGCTTTGTTTCTTTGGTCGTAGCGGAATACTCCCATGTTGAAGTTATCTTTCTTCTTCACTAGTGGGAAATCTTGCATTTTCCCCTCTTTCACTACTGCCTTGTGTTCACCGATGATGAATCTAGTCGGAGTTGGTGTGAGGTTGATCACACGAGTATAGCCTAGGGGGAAGGTTTCATAATCATCAGCAAATGTCTTCACGGAGTAGGGCAACTTAGATCCAGCTTTGTTAGGGATGAAATAGAAGAGCACCTTAGTCTGATTAGCTGGCACTCTAGCCACCGCGAGAGGAATGAT
This sequence comes from uncultured Verrucomicrobiales bacterium, assembly GCA_937128235.1. Classification (GTDB taxonomy): domain Bacteria; phylum Verrucomicrobiota; class Verrucomicrobiia; order Verrucomicrobiales; family Akkermansiaceae; genus Rubritalea. The sequence goes on along the minus strand of CAKZMG010000275.1, from coordinate 19,031 downwards.
TTCTGGCTTACCGTCCTCACCAGCTTTACCATTCTTATAGAAGACCGCTTTGTCATTCTGCACCACACATTTAAATCTTCTGCTGATGCTCTCCTTAGGCAGGAAAATTTCTACTACCTCTTTTTTCTTAGCACCTTGGATGTAGATTTGTGTCACATCGGCTGAGCGCGCATAGCAGAGAGTGCGCGCTTCTATCACTTTTCTGTTAGAGTTAGAATTTTGAGCAACTGCCGTTGATGTGAGTGATGTGATTGCGATGAGCAATAGAGCTGTTAGATGAAAAGTTCTCATGATTTTGTAAGTATTTTTTCAATGGTAACTTATATTTCATCAAGACTCAACCAGCGAAATGAAACGAGGAGCATCTTTCTTCCATATTTCCTGTTCACATCGCTAGTGAGTTTATCAGTAGCTAGGTGATTCTCATCTGCTGGATCAATGTAGCTTGGGGTGCGCTGCACCACTGCCTCGCAGTATGCCGTCGCTACTATTCTTCCGTTTTTATCCTTAGCTTCACCGTATGCTCGGATCTTAAATGTGTCTGATCTCGAACTGATGCTATTTCCTAAGGTGGTGAGTATATCTGCCTGGCTGAGGTAGCCTGTAGCACCTGAAGCCGATGATCCTGTCGCAGCATCAGGGTTCTCATAGTCATAGCTAGCAACTTTAGCTTTGGTGATTTTGACTCCATCAGTATTAAAGATGTCATTGATGTCTGTCTTATCTATTGCGGCTTGAATTGCACCTTTATTGAGCATCTCTGCATTACCCGCTAGACGGCGATTCACGAACTCTGAGAGCGATAGGAATGGTCCGCGGGATTTGATTTCTTCGACTATTTCAGTGGCCAGTGCTTCTAACTGTGTGTCAGTAAGTTCTCTGAATCCAGTCCATCGACCCCGCTTAGGATCTGCGTTCGGGCCAGAGGCAGGGTTATCAATAGACAGGTTGTTAGGCAGGCGGAATCTGCTGAAGAGTGCTCCGTTAGTATTTGTGGCTTCTTGCAGTGTGCCTGTCTTAGCATCATAGACTGGGAAGGTATTTTTATACGCACCTGCTAAGATGATTTTCCATGCTGGCACGGAGAGTGAGTTGATGTTAAATCTCCCTTTCATCATTTGGTAGTTTGCCATTTTGAGGTAGCCGTCTGGTGCATTTGCTATCTCACTCACTACTTCATTCACCGCCTTACCACCAGTGGTTAGGGCGAGGAGCTGACGGTTGAGAATAGGCTTTTCAAAGTTTAGGTAATCCGTAAGCACTTGCTGAGTGTCTCTTCCACTGGAGCCGAAGACTCCTCCTTTGTAGGTTGAGATGCCTGAGCAGTAGAAGCTATCATAGAGGTTATGATTTAGCAGATAAGAATGGTCTAGTAGGCTGTATCCAGCTTTTCCGGTGTGCTTCACCTTGGTTGGCTTCATCATCGGGTGGGCTTTCGAGTTCCCTACTGGGTGATCAAACTTAGGTAAGTATCCTGAGCTTCCTAGCCCAGCATGCTGGAGCTGAGCAATAGATTGAATAGGAGCAAGAGGCACCTCATACTGAGAGCCAAACTTGATTCCATTCAGCGCAGTGTGGCCTGTGATGAAGTTTCCTCTGTCTTGTGCATCCACTTCTATGCTGTTATCTGCAGAACCGGGTAATGGCTCTAAGTTAATCTCATGCGAGTGATGTGCTGGGTGATCTTTGCTATAATTAGCGCTCACTACTGGGGATGAGGAGGAGGAGAACTCCCATGCTTTCGTAGCATATCTGCCCTCTTCTCCACCAGTGATACCTCCACTCGATGTTTTAGCATAAGCACTGAACACGCAGAATGCTTTAGCTCGCTCATAATCTGCAATCACAGTACTTCCACTCTCATAGATGTCTGATGTGCGGATGGTAGGCTCGCCAGGCTGAGGATACTGGTATTTTTTTCCGTCTGGATCTGGGAGTATTTTTGAAAGCGTATTGGTATTCCCGTAGTTCAGCTCTATCATACCTGCTTTCTTGTATCGCCCATTCACTACTATTTCAGTGTTTACGCGGAATTTTCCTTGTGCCGCATTTGGTGGTATTGGTGCATACTCTACCTTCACTGTGTCAGAGTAACGCAGAGATAATACTCCCATCCTATCATCTGCTGCAGTAATTGCGCTGCGAGGAGTTAACCAGTCAATATCGAACCCAACTCCTTCACCCCTCCACCCAGGAATGGCTGTGATGTTGTTTGTCTTGTCATTTCTCCAATCAAAGTAGAACCTACCGTCTCCTACCCTGTCAGCATTCCAGGTGTGCCCTGGTTGCATATAAGGCGAAAACACTCTAACTTCACCTGGCTTCATGGTTATTTTTCCACCAGGGACTCCAGATGTTGATTTTCCTCTGAGGGTCATTGAGAATCTTTTGTGAGCGTTCGTATTATTTTCCTGCCATACATATAGCTGATTCAGAGGCATAAATCTGCTGTTTTGTGCCTGATTATTTCTATAAAATTTGAATGACATTGGCACATTATGAAATGCTAATCTCATCCTATCAAATGTTAACTCCACATTGTATGGGTTGTGAAGCGTGACAATAGGGCTGTAGATCATATGAAGCATAAACTGACGTTGAGGATCTCCAGTAGTGTTTCTGATATTGCCGCCCCAGCCACCATGTGCTCGTCTTGCTACTAGTGAAAATCCGATCTGCACTTTAGCAATAGTTGGGGCTAGAACTACATCATCGGCAGGTTTGAGATTAGGTACTAGTGTATTTGAATAAGGGATATAGCTGTCTGGTATGTCAGTATTTATAGTAGGAGCTGCTGGGTTCTTCACTTGCTTGTAGAGCGAACCGTATGAGTGAATCATATTCCAGCTGGGGTCAGACTCTCCTAGGCTAGAGGTTGTGCCAGAATAAACTTTCTTGCCTGCGAACTCAGCAGGAAGGCTAGGCTGATCTATCATCAGATTTAAATCTTTTAACAGCCCACCATCTGTGACGCTAGTCATCGGGCTAGATGACCAAGTAGTGATGTCATGCGCATACTGTTTCATATCTGACGCACTTCCTATATTACTAGCAGCGATGGTGATCAGCTTATCAGCAGTGTTATCGTCTGGGTTAAAGTTTTGCTGAATTTTCTCAAATGCTGTGCGCTGAGCTCCACCTAGAACACTCCCTTTTTCCGCGATAGATCCGGTAAACTTCTCGGTGCCCATATCTATACGCGCCTTTTGTCCTTCATCGATCACTGACCAAGCATAAGCTCCTTCATCACCAATGAGAATTTTCCCAGCCTTAACGTAATCAATTTCCAGAGCATTCTTCGCTAGTGAGTTTTCTCCCATAAGTATCACTGGGTCAATGAATGTGCCTGAGTTACCAAATTCTAGTGACTTTGTAGCCTCAACATTTTGGTTAGAAACTAAGTATCCCATGAAGCGGCTTTCTTTCTCGCTATCATAATTATTCACTGGACTTAGAGGATCAAAATCTGTCTCCCAAGAACGATACACAGAAGCGATTCTTCCATTCATCGGATTACCAAAGTGGTTTCTAGCAGTAGCAGTCACTCGCTGATCTGGACCTACAGCCTCTTGTAACTCCGCAATGGCTTGCATTAACGCTAATCTGGCGTTCGCTTTCGCTTCATCAGTATAGTTAGTGACTTGGCTAGAACGTGTTTCCACAGCGCTATAGCTAAGTATTGTCACACTTAACATCATCAGCAAACTCATGATGATGATCGTGGATATGAGTGCAAACCCTTTATTTGACTGAGGCTTCGCCTGTGATTGGGTTGAAGGTTGGGTTGATTTAAGTTTCATAGTGAATGGTGTAGAAATGGGTTGAACTACAGGATGAATCTCGATACGATGTATAGTTCGTCTCATCTTGTGTATTTACAATGTATTTGTTTTTTATTTGGTGTGCAACACTTATTTTTAAAATTATTATCATCTTTCATCAAAATGCCCAACGGCTAAATAGATTCATGCAGTACAACAGTGAAAATGGTATCAGGTAAAATTCTTTACTATCACCCTCTCATCACTTATCAGCCAGAGGCTAGCTAAAAAACTGGTGCTTAGCTAGCATCAGACTACTACTTTACTAAAACCATGACCGCTTCAGAAATACGCCAAAGCTTCCTAGATTTCTTCAAAGAGAAACAACACACCATTGTGCCCTCGGCATCTATTTTACCGCAGTCACCTGGGCTGCTCTTTACTAATGCGGGCATGAATCAGTTCGTCCCCTACTTCCTTGGTACAGAAAAGGCACCCTTCTCACCACCCCGTGCCACAGACACTCAGAAATGTGTCCGCGCTGGAGGTAAGCATAATGACCTAGATGATGTAGGCTATGACACCTACCATCACACCTTATTTGAAATGTTAGGGAACTGGTCATTTGGAGATTATTTCAAGCAAGAGGCTATCAGCTGGGCATGGGAACTACTTGTCGAGCGCTGGGGATTCCCCGCTGAGCGGCTCTACGCTACTGTTTATAATCCAGATAAATCCGCAGGTGATCCATCCGTTTTCGACCAAGAAGCCTATGACCTCTGGGCAGCGCTCTTTAAGAAAAAAGGGCTCGATCCAGCCATCCACATCGTAAACGGAAACGTGGAAGACAATTTCTGGAAAATGGGAGACACCGGACCCTGCGGACCCTGCTCCGAGCTCCATCTGGACCTCACTCCGGCGGGCGATACCAAAGGCGAGCTTGTCAACAAAGACTCCGATCTCTGCATCGAGCTATGGAATCTCGTTTTCATTCAGTACAATGCTGAGGCAGACGGAACCTACCGTGACCTCCCTGCTAAGCACGTTGATACTGGAATGGGATTTGAGCGTGCGGTGAACATCATCCAAGGCACCAAGCACTTCACTGACTTCTCTGTGAAGCCTACAAACTATGCCACAGACGTCTTCACCCCCATCTTCAAAAAGCTCGAAGAACTCTCCGGGAAAACCTACCAAGACATCTACCCAGAAAGTGTGGATGTGGATAAATCTACACTAAGTGAAGAGATGAAAGAAGCCATCGCCTTCCGTGTGATAGCAGACCATATCCGCACCCTTTCGCTCAGCATCGCAGATGGCATCATGCCCGGGAACACGGGTAGAAACTACGTGCTCCGCCGCATCTTAAGACGCGCAGTCAACTACGGCAGAACCCTCGGGTTCCTAGGTGATAAATGCTTCCTCCCTGAGCTCGTAGAGACACTCGTTACAGAATTTGGTGAAATTTTCCCCGAGGTAAAAGACCGTGCAGAGAACATCAAGAAGACCCTCAAGACGGAAGAAGAATCCTTTAACAGAACACTCGCTCGTGGGCTATCCAGATTTGAAAAAGAACTACCTAATACCAAAGATAAATTGTCTGGAGACTTCGCATTCCAGCTCTATGACACCTTCGGATTTCCTATCGATCTAACAGAAATTCTCTGCCAGCAAAATGGTATCGGTCTCGATATGGATCGCTTCAATACCCTCATGGAGGAGCAAAAAAACCGTGGCGATGGAGGTAAGGAAAAAACCATCGTCCGCGCGCTAGACATCTCCACGGATCAGGAGACAGAGTTTGTAGGATTTGAAAATGATAGCTGCACCGCGACCATCACTGAGATCCACGAGGATGGTGATCAGCTCTACCTCATCACAGACAAGACCCCATTCTATGTGGAGATGGGCGGTCAGCAGGGTGACACAGGTCAGCTAAATGATTCCCCAGTGAGTAAGGTCATTAAAATTGGTAACGCGATTGCACATGTCATTGAGCAATCACAAATCACAAATCACAAATTTCAAATTGGAGAGGAGATCGACTTGTCGATCAACGCGACCACCCGCCGCAACATCGAGTCTCATCACACCGCGACCCACCTACTCCATTGGGCACTGCATGAGATTGTTTCAGAAGACGCTACGCAGCAGGGATCTATGGTGGCGCCAGATCGCCTTAGGTTCGACTTCTCATCCGCTGCACTCACGCCAGATGAGCTCAGCGCAGTGGAAGAAAAAGTGAACTCAGTCATCTCTGAAAATGGCACCGTTTCCTGGAAAGAAGTGCCCCATGCAGACGTGAAGAACCGCAAGGACATCATGCAGTTTTTCGGTGACAAATACGGTGAACTTGTCCGCGTGGTACAGATAGGCGGTGAGGCTCAGGCACTCAATGGCTACTCCATGGAGCTCTGTGGTGGAGCACACGTAACGAACACTTCAGAGATAGGTTTATTTAAAATCAAATCCGAGGGAGCCATCGCCGCAGGAGTCAGAAGAATAGAAGCCGTCTGCGGTGATGCTGCCTGGAACTGGCTGCAAGAGGAAGTGGCGAAACTCAGCAATGAAGAGAAAGAACTCAAGGCAAAGCTGAAGTCACTCCAAGAGAAATTAACCGCAATAGGTGCTGCTGAAATCACCGTCCCATCATTCCCGCACATCATGGCTGCGATGCTCGTTGAGGCAAATGACTACAAACAGATCAACACTACTTACTGTCACTATTTAGACTACATCAAGGAGCTCAAAGACACCGCAACATCTACTGACAAAGCACTCAAGAAAGCACAGACCGCAGCTGCCGCTCAGATGGCAGATGCAGCACTGGCTGATCTGTTAGAGAAAGGTGGCAACATCGTAGAACTCTTCGAGGGACCTGCGAGCTTGCTCCAAGAACTCCTCAATGGCTGTAAGAAAAAGCAGTTTACGGGAGCCGCATTTTTCATCGTAGATGATGGAGACAAACTTCATCTTGGCGCAATCTCAGGAACCCCAGATCATCCAGCAGGAAAACTCATCCAGACCCTAGCTCCACTCGCTGGCGGCAAGGGCGGAGGCAAGCCAGACATGGCACGCGGTGCCGCGCCTCAGCGAGACAAGGCGCAGGAAATTTTAGCACAAGCCACCACCCAGCTTAAAGCATGATCCAGCGTCACCAAACCAAACAACGCATGAGCCGTATCGTAATCCATAACGATACCATCTACCTCTGCGGGCAAGTCTGTAAGGACACCACTACAGAACCTACCATCCGCGAGCAAACTGCCTCGATGTTAGAGAAGGTGGATGAACTTCTGTTAGAGTCTGGATCTGACCGTGAACACATTCTTTCCGCTACCGTTTACATCCGCGACATGAAAGACTTCGCCACCATGAACGAAGTCTGGGATGCCTGGGTGCCTGAAGGTCACGCACCAGCCAGAGCCTGCGTGGAGGCTAGAATGGCGAGACCCGAGCTCCTTGTAGAAGTCTCGGTTATTGCTGCTGTTAGACGCAACTGCTAGACGCAGTTGTTAGAAAATAAAGCTGTAAATTATTTCACCTCACTTCACCTCATCATATGCCCAGTCGAGCCATGGGATGAGTGCTTCTAAGTCCTCGCTATCCACTGTGGCGCCACACCAGATGCGGAGTCCGGCTGGGGCATCACGGTAGGCACCTATGTCATAAGCTGCGTCTTCTGCTGCCAGAAGCTTGATCATTTCTTTCACTTTATCAGCTGCAAGATCCAGGCTGAGGCAGACTGAAGTGGTGGATGCTGTGGCGGGATCTACGGCTAAGTTGCTCACCCAGTCACGCTCGGATACGAAATTCTCAATCACCGCTGCATTGGCGTTTGCTCTCCCTATCATGGCACTAAGTCCACCGATGGAATCTGCCCAGTCGAGCGCATCAATGTAGTCAGCGACTGCGATCATGGATGGGGTGTTGATGGTTTCACCTTTGAAAATTCCAGCGTTGATTTTGTCACCCTTCATCAAGCGGAAGATTTTAGGAAGTGGGCGATCTGGCTTGAAGGACTCGATCCGCGCAACAGCTCTTGGGCTGAGAATGACCATCCCGTGCGCACCTTCACCACCGAGCACTTTTTGCCATGAGTAGGTCGTCACGTCTAATTTCTCCCATGGGAGCTCCATCGCGAATGCTGCGGAAGTGGCGTCACAGATGGTGATGCCTTCGCGTTCATCGCTGATCCAGTCTGCATCGCGCAATCGGACACCAGAGGTAGTTCCATTCCAAGTGAAGACAACGTCATTTGCTGGGTTGACTTGGCTGAGGTCTGGAAGTTCTCCATAGCCCGCAGTGATTTCATTTACCTCATCGAGCTTGAGTTGCTTGTTAATATCAGTGAGCCAGCCTTTACCGAAAGATTCCCAGTGACAGACATCCACGGCTCTTTCCCCGAGTGTGTGCCAGAGGATCATTTCTACCGCACCTGTGTCAGATGCAGGAACGATTCCAATGAGGTAATCATCCGGAACGTTGAGAATTTTACGCGTTTTATCAATCGCTTCCTGCAACACTTTCTTACCAATCGCTGAGCGATGTGAACGACCTAAGCAGTCTTGATTTAGGTTAGCGAGACTGTAGCCTGGGCGCTTGGCGCACGGACCAGATGAGAAATAAGGGCGAGCTGGTTTGATCGTTGGTTTAGACATTGTAGTGATAGAAATTGTTGAAGTTGCCTACGTTTAATTCAACCCAACAAAGAGGTCAATAGCGGGTTGTGACACCGTTTCATAATAAAAAATAAGAATCCTTGATTCCGTTCTTGATCTAAAATGCAGTCACTTTAGAAATGAGTTATGTCCACTTCTTCACCTTTGCTAGTAGCGACGCGGAACACTCACAAGACGAGTGAGATACAGTCTATGCTCGGTGCCGGCTATGAGGTGTCTGACCTCACGTCTGGTGACTATCCAGATGTAGAAGAAACTGGCACTACGTTTCTAGAAAACGCCACACTTAAGGCGGTAGAGATAAGCAAAGTCACTAGCGGACTCATCCTCTCAGATGACTCGGGACTGGAAGTAGATGCGCTCGGTGGTGAGCCTGGAGTCTATTCTGCAAGATATGCTGGAGTGGATGGCGACAATGAAGCGAACAATACCAAGCTCATGAGCGAACTTTCTAAGCTCCCCCCCTCCACTCCCAAAACTGCTAGGTTCAGATGCGTGATGGTGTTAGCTGAAAATGGCAAACGACTAGCTCACTTTGATGGCAGCGTGGAAGGCTCTATCATTTCTGAGCTAACCGGAGATAAAGGCTTTGGTTATGATCCCTTATTCATTCCAGATGGATATGAGAGAACTTTCGCCCAGCTGGGTGATGAGGTGAAAAACCAACTGAGCCACCGTGCTAAAGCTCTCCAACAAGTCATTAGTTGGCTGGAAAATAGATAAACACCACACCCATGAAACCCTATCTGCTTACATTTATTTTGCTGGTTTTCTTAGGTGAGAACTTACCTCTAGCTGCTCAGGGGCCGAGCATCACGACTCCTACTGGGAAAACAAAAAGCACCCAGAATAAAGTAGATCCTGCGAGCCAGCCAGTGAATCCATTTCTGAAACTCAACTATCCATGGCATAAGAATATCACTGTGTCTGTATTCTGGATTGGAGAAAAACCTACAGCGCGAAACCCCACGCCAAATGCGGCGAGCTCGTGGGATAGAAATTGGCAGAAGAACTACGGCGGCTATGATAATCCGGACCCGAAAGCCCGAATTGGTTATCGACCAAAGGCGTTTATCCCAAGGCAGAATCCATTCTACATCGCTCTGCCCTACAACGACTGCATCAATTATAAACTGCATAAACCAGAAGCCAAACTACTGATCCCATGGTTCAAGCGAGTAAACCCCAGGCCCGGTAAAACCAGCTGCAAAGGGAGGTGGATAAAAATAGTTCAGAACAAGAAAGTGTGTTATGCTCAGTGGGAAGATTGCGGACCATTTTTCACAGATGACTACAATTATGTGTGGCGGAATAGAAAGCCGAAAAACAAGCAGAACAAAAACGCAGGGCTGGATATTTCCCCTGCTGTTAGAGACTACATGAAGATTAAATCTGGCTCAGTAGTGCACTGGCGATTTATTGATTTCAAAGACGTGCCTAAGACGGGACCATGGACACAATATGGAACTAACAATCCTTTCCGTGATCCGAAGCAAGACCCTGACTACGAAGCGAAGGTGAAATTTATGAAGTACCTTAAGAAAATGCGGGATCATTATAGAACCAAGAGATAAGCGATGGCTCTGTTTTCAAACATATTTACCTTTTGGGGATTCATCAAGTTCTCGGCACTTCTTACACTGATTGGCATCACGCTTTTTCTGCTCCTCATGTGGCGGGCAAACTCTGCCGCTCAATCGGCAGGTAGAAATGTCCTCTTCAGCGACATCCGTGATCTAACAGAAGACTCTAACAGCAGAGTGGCTCTGGTATTCGGCTGTGCAGAAAAAATCCGTGGAAACGATAATCTCTATTTCCAATACAGAATAAAAGCCGCGCATGATCTCTGGAAAGCAGGCAAAGTAAGAGGCTTTATCATGTCTGGTGACAACAGCCGAGACGACTACAACGAACCCGAAGACATGAAGCAGGCGCTCATCAAAAAAGGCGTGCCAGCTGACAAAATAGTCTGCGACTACGCAGGTCTCCGCACGATGGACTCTGTAGTTCGCGTGAAGGAAATATTTGGAGTGGATAAGGTGATTCTCGTTTCACAGAAATTCCACAACGAACGTGCCGCCTACATCGCTCAGAAGCGCGGCATAGATGCCATTGCCTACAATGCGAAAGACGTGAAAGGCAAGGAAACCCAGAACCGTGAGTATCTAGCCCGAGTAAGAATGTGGGTGGATGAAAACATCCTAAAAACCACTCCGAAATATTTAGGAGAAAAAGAATCACTAGGATTTTAAGCAAAGGAAGACATAGAAAAATTCTCTACCCTTGCACCACATCCCGTCCATCTCTAATCTATAAAAATGAACGATGATGAAACACCTCCCGCTCCTACTGATGAGGATAAAAATTCTGAACTAAACCAAAGAATCTCTCATCCTCATGATCAATTCTTCAAGCGGATGTTTAGCGAAACATCGCGCGCACGTGACCTCTTAGAAACCTACCTCCCCGTAGATATTTCCAGTGCCATGGACTGGCAAACTCTACAATTTCACAGTAGCGAATATATTGATCCTGAGCTTACAGGTCTCCACAGTGATCTCCTCTACTCCGTCCAGCTCCACGGAGAGGACGCATACATTTATACCCTCATCGAGCATCAATCCAAGAGCGATCCGCTAATGGCGTTCCGGCTGCTCAAATACATGGTGGCGATTTGGCAACGGCATCTGGATGCTCATAAAAAAGCCCAGCTTCCAGAGATTTTCCCACTTGTCCTACATCAAGGCACTAAGAAATGGACGGCAGAAACTCAGTTTTCTAAGCTCTTCAAGACCAGTACGTCAGTGGACATGTCACGCTACACACCAGACTTCCAATACGAACTCATTGACCTACCAGCCATGAAGTGGGAAGAGCTCCAAGGCGGTCTTGCACTAAGATTCATCCTCGGCATCATGAAGAGCTCCAGAGGCAAATGGCTACGCGAATTATTACAGTTTCTACAGCATCACAATGAAGATTTACTGAAAACCCTTGGCAAAGAAGGATTTAAAACCATCACCATCTACTTGCTTCAGCACAATGAACGTGCTAAATTAAATCAGTTACAAGAAATAGCTAACCAAGAAACCAAAGACGTCATGAAAACCGCAGCACAAGAACTCTACGATGAAGGTATAGAAAAAGGTATAGAAAAGGGTATCGAAAAAGGTATAGAAAAGGGTATAGAGAAAGGTATTAAGACCTCACAGGCAAAAACTGTTCTAGCGATGGACCAGAAAGGTTTTGATGTTTCTAGCATCGCAGATATTCTTAGCCTTCAGACTTATGAAGTTGAAGACTTGCTGAAGAAAGAGGACTAGTCTTACAGCTCAATACCTAACAACTCCGGAGTCGCTTCTCTGGGTCTGGCTGTGAGGATGTCTGGTCCGTCTTTGGTGACTAGGACGGTGTGCTCGAAGTGTGCGGAGTTTTTCTTGTCTTCTGTGATGACTGTCCAGCCGTCTTTGAGAATTTTAACTCTTGGTGTTCCCATATTGATCATTGGCTCTACCGCTAAGACCATGCCTTCGCGAAGGCGTGGGGTCTTGCCGTCTGGGCGATAGTTTGGCACTGAGGGCTCCTCATGCAGGTCTCTCCCTACTCCGTGTCCTACAAATTCCTTGACCACTCCGAAACCAAATGGCTTCACATAATTTTCTACAGCGGCACAAAGATCACCAAGATATTCTCCCTCTCTAGCAAATGATAGAGCCTCGTACAATGACTGCTCAGTCACGGCGAGGAGACGTTTGGTTTCGTGATCAATATTTCCCACGGCAACAGTAGTGGCATTGTCACCGACCCAGCCGTTTTTGGTGATGCCTACATCCACGCTGATGATGTCTCCATCTTTGATGACGTAGTCACCGCCTATGCCGTGGACTACTTCGATGTTAGGTGAAATACATGTATAGCCTGGGAAGCCGCGATAGCCGAGAAATGCGCTTTTGCAGTCGCGTTCCTTCATTAGCTCGGCAGCGTAGAGATCCACTTCTTTGGTGGTTTTTCCAGGGGCGATAAATTTAGCCACATTCTGGAGAATATCGCTCGCAGTTTCACAAGCCACACGCATCTGTGAGATCTCATCTGGAGTCTTGATGATGATGCCGTTTCTGCCTCGTTTTTTTCGCTTACCCATGATGTTACTTTTCTACGATGTTGAGAATTTCTGCAAAGACTTCTTTGGGTGATTGCGTGCCGTCCACTTTATTGAAGGTTCCAAGTGAGGCGTAGTAGTCGAAGAGTGGGAGTGTGAGTTCCTCGTAGTTTTCGTATCTGACCTTGAAGCTATCTAGCGCGTCATCCGCTCTGGAGATAAGTAACCCAAACTCGCATTCTGGGCAGGCATTTTCGTCAATGGAGTTCACCGCTACCGTGATGCCACAAGAAGTGCACTCTCTACGCTTAGTGATTCTAAATTCTAGCTCCTCACGCGGGACATCAAGCGCAATAATGTATGTGGGCTGGACTATCTTTTGCAGAGCTTCTGCCTGGGGAAGCGTCCGTGGGAATCCATCCATGAGCCAACCGTTAGGGTTCTCTGCGAGCCAGGACTCTACCATTTTAAGGATAACTTCATCTGGAACGTAGCGTCCGCCGTCCATGTATTCTTTCGCTTCCAGCCCCACTGCTGAGCCTTTTTCTATTTCATTGCGCAGCAGCTTACCAGTTCCAAGACATGGAACACTGAGGTGCTCTGCTAATTGCCTAGCTTGGGTGCCTTTTCCACTCGCAGGCGGCCCTAGTAGAATTACGTTTTTATCTTTCATCTGTCTCTGCTTTCTACGTTAGTGAAAAAAATCAGTGGCCGAACCAATACTAATACTGGGACGACCACTTGTGAATTTGTTATTGATGATTAGTCGCTAATCTAACTGCTGTGATCTAGTGAGTCTTAACAGTCATTGCTACGATTCCTAGAATGAAGAGAATAGCGATGACTGCCATGAGGTAGATCATATTGGTGCTAGACTTATTCGCTGCGTTAAGCTGCTTGCGCTCTTGGCGACCTTTGATCTTACCTTTTCTGAGGAATCCATCATAGTTCTTCTGGAGAAGGTGAGTCTCTACTTGGCGCATGACATCGAGTATCACACCTACCATAATGAGAAGACTTGTTCCACCGAAGAATCCAGTCACGAGCGGATCCAATGGACCACCGATGATACCACGTGGCATCTGTGAAATGATGTATGGAAGAACGAAGATGATAGTGAGGAAGATAGCACCCGCGAAGGTGAGGCGAGTCATGGTGAAGTCTAGGAATTTAGCTGTAGGCTGGCCAGGTCTGATGCCTGGGATGTATCCACCACCACGCTTGAGATTCTCAGAGATTTCTGATGGGTTGAACATAGTAGCCACCCAGAAGTAGGAGAAGAAGAAGATCATGAGACCTGCGATGAGGTAGTACCAGATATCTACTGGTGAGAGAATTTCACCGATGGTGTTAGCCCATGAAGCACCACCAGAGATCATCTGTGCGAGTGCTGTTGGGATACCAAGAATCGCTGTCGCGAAAATGATCGGCATCACGTTTGCGTAGTTGATCTTGAGTGGTAGATACTGAGTGTTTCCACCGGTCTGCTTTCTGCCTTGAGTGCGTTTTGCATACTGGATGGCGATTCGACGTTGTCCCTGAGTAAGGGCAATAGTTGCCGCAATAATGAAGATAAGGAAGGCGAATAGTCCCACTGCGAAGATGGCTCCACCAGTTCCACCTTTTACGATGAGTGATGTCCAGAGCACTGCAAGCGCTGATGGGAGTGAGGAAATAATGTTCACTGTAATGATGATAGAAGTTCCGTTTCCGATTCCATTTTCTGTCATCTGGTCACCGATCCACATCAGAAGCAAAGTTCCTGTAACGATGGTGAGTGTGAAAATAGCGACAAAGGCGAAATGTGAGTAATCCGCTGAGACCACAGAGTTAAACTTCTCAATACCCGTGAAGAACGGTAGGGTCTGGGGCTTGGTGAATACTTGGTTTGCAAGAAATCCACCCTGAACAACTGCAATGAGGATGGTGATAAATCTGGTGTACTGATTGATCTTCTGGCGTCCACCGTCTTCTCTCGAGAGACGTGAGAGCTTAGGGACAACTGCTGTCATCAACTGCATCAAAATAGACGCTGAGATGTACGGCATGATTCCGAGAGCAAAAATACCTAGCTGTTGAAGTCCACCACCCGAGAAGATAGTGATCATGGTGTTGAGAATGTTACCATCCCCAGATGAACCCTGAGCTTTTTTAAATTCGGTGTATTGGTCGATGACGTTGGAGTCAATACCGGGCATCGTGATGTAAACACCAAGACGGACTACGACGATCATCACGAGTGTGAAGATGATACGCTCACGTAGTTCAGCTACTTTCCATGTATTCGCAAAAGCGGAGATCATTATTTTTTATCTATGTGAAATTGTTCGGACGGACTGTGGTAAAGTTTTCAGGAAGTGCGGTTTCTGTTCCGCTCGTCCTTACTAAAAATGGTAAAAAGTATCCTCGCCAGCCTTGATGCTGACGAGAGATACTTGAAATGTTTATTGATTGAATGACTGGTAGAGAAACAATTAAGAAATTGTTCCGCCAGCTTCCTCGATCTTAGTCTTAGCACCTGCTGATACAGCACTTACTGAGACAGTGAGCTTCTTCGTGAGGTTTCCGTTTCCGAGCACCTTGATCTGATCAAAAGCGCCTTTTACAAGACCTTTCTCACGGAGTGACTCTTCGTTTACGGTTGCACCTGCCTCGAAGAATTTCTCAAGGTGTGCTGTGTTCACTACTACTACTTTGTCCGCGAAGCGAACATTGTTGAAGCCGCGCTTAGGAAGACGACGGTGGATAGGCATCTGACCACCCTCGAAACCGACGCGAACGCCGCTTCCTGAGCGAGCCTTTTGACCCTTGTGACCTTTACCAGCTGTCTTACCTTGACCAGAGCTTTCACCTTTACCAAGACGCTTGATCTTGTGTGTTGCGCCCTTGTTAGGCTTCATTGAATGAAGATTCATAATATTGATTTCTATAGTTTAAGTTTAGAGTGCTTTCTCTTTGTAGAGACCGCGTGACTTAAGAACCTGCTCGCGAGTGCGGAGAGATTTCAGAGCCTCAACAGTTGCCTTTACAACGTTAGCGTGATTATTAGATCCGAGTGATTTAGCAAGAACATCCTTGATGCCTACTGCCTCACATACTGCGCGGACTCCACCACCCGCGATGACTCCTGTTCCAGGAACCGCTGGCTTAAGAAGAACCTTACCACCACCATGCTCAGCATAAGTGTCATGTGGGATCGTTCTGTTTTCCACGAGTGAGATGCGGTGCAGCTGGCGACGTGAGTCAATGCTTGCCTTACGGATGCATTCTGCAACTTCGTTCGCTTTTCCAAATCCTACTCCAACACGGCCTTCGCCTGTGCCAGATACGAGAAGTGCAGAGAAGCTGAATCTACGTCCACCTTTTACTACCTTAGCGCATCGGTTAATGAATACGACTTTCTCAGTAAGCTCCACACCGTCTTCGGTCTGTGGCTTAGCTGGTGCTTGGCGTGGTGGGCGTTCTTTACGTCCGCCTCTGCCGCCTTGTCCGCCGCGTCCGCCTCTTTGTGGGCGCTCGTTAGCTGCTGGTGCTGCTGCTGGAGCATCTTCCTTCTTAGCTTCTGGAGTGGCTACTGCTTCAGGCTTTGCTTCTGCTGCTGGCTTTTCCTCTGCTGGAGTGTTTTCTTTATTTTCAGACATTTTCTTGTGATTGATTAGAAGTTAAGTCCTGCTTCACGAGCTGCATTAGCGAGTGATTTTATTTTTCCGTGGAAAAGGTGACCGCCGCGGTCGAATACGACTGCCTCGATGTTCTTGCCCTTGGCTTTTTCCGCGATGAGTGATCCTACCTTCGCAGCTGTTGCTGAGTTGGAAGATCCCTTTTCGATGGACTTATCTAAACTAGAAGCCGCACAGAGTGTGGTTCCAGTGACATCGTCGATGACCTGTGCATAGACGTGTTGATTTGAATAACTGACCGCTAAGCGTGGACGTTCTGCTGTGCCAGAAAGTTTCTTTCTGATACGGCGGTGAATACGCTGGCGGACTTTCTTACGATTGAGTGTGCTCATTTTCTGATTTTCAGTTTGAGATTAATTGTAATGGTTGCCTTGATTTACTTACCAACGCTCTTACCTGCCTTACGACGAACGTATTCGCCAACATAACGGACACCTTTGCCTTTATATGGCTCTGGCTTGTAGTAGGCGCGCACCTCAGCGGCGAACTGTCCTACTTCCTGCTTATCGATTCCTTCAACCTTTACCTTGGTGTTCTCGGCAACTGTTACCGTGAGACCTTCTGGGATAGGGTGAAGAATAGGGTGTGATTTACCGAGGCTGAGGTCGAGGACTTTGCCCTTTACCGCTGCACGGAAACCAACTCCGAGAATTTCTAGATCCTTGGTGTAACCTTCAGTAACACCGATGATCATGTTGTTTACAAGGCTACGTGCTGTGCCGTGAAGCGCTCTGTGCTGGCGACCTTCTGTGGCTCTCTTCACTGTGACTGTTCCGTCTTCCTGTGAGAGGCTGATTCCTACTGGAAGCTGAAACTCAAGCTTACCTTTAGGGCCTTCTACACTGATTTGACCGTTCTTGTCTGATACAGTGACTTTTTCTGGTAGTGTGATTGATTTTAATCCTACGCGTGACATAATGTTATCTCCTTTATTTGATTAAATTTACTACCAAACGTTAGCGATGTGCTCACCGCCAAGTTTTGCTTTTCGAGCTTTCTGACCGGTCATCAATCCCTTAGAGGTAGAGATGATCGCGACACCGAGACCGCTAAGAACACGCGGCATTTCTCCCGCACCAACATACTGACGAAGACCTGGCTTAGACACTCTCTTCACGTTGTGAAGCACTGCTTCTCCCGCGTCTGAGTATTTTACCTTTACAAGAATCTCTGGGAACTTCCCATCGGTCTTGGTCTCGTAGTTCCAAATGTAGCCTTCTTCCTGAAGAATGCGGGCGATTTCTGCCTTCATCTTAGAGAATGGAGCTGTGAATGACTCGTTACCTGCACTAGAAGCATTCTTCAAGCGGGTAAGGAAATCGGATACTGGGTCACTAAGTACTGCCATAATATTTATCCTTTTCTATATAAAATTGTTATTGAAATGATGCGATTACGCTGCGGAATCGCTCTTCTTGTTATCGCGGTAAGGCATGCCGAGCGCAGTAAGTAGCGCGCGTCCGCCCTCGTCTGTAGCAGCAGTCGTCACGAAGATAAGGTCAAACCCAATCTCACGTTTGATCTGATCTAGCTCCACCTCTGGGAAAATTGACTGATCCGGGATGCCTACTGCGTAGTTCCCTTTGCCATCAAAGCTCTTAGATGATATTCCGCGGAAGTCGCGAATATTTGGAGCGGTGATGTGAATGAAGCGATCTAGGAATTCCCACATTGTGTTGCCACGAAGGGTCACACGGGCTCCTACTGCTTCACCTTCACGGACCTTGAAGTTAGCTACTGACTTACGTGCGTAAGACACAGATGGCTTCTGTCCAGTGATTTTAGCGATCTCCTCAACGGAGTCCTCGACTGCCTGCTTGCGATCAGTCGCTTTGCCACAGTGTGTGGTCACAACGATCTTTTCAAGTGCGGGCACCTCATGAGGATTACTCACGCCAAGTTCTTTCTTAAGAACGTCGCGGACAGTATCCTCGTAGTATGTTTGCATTGTTGGTTTCATAATTTTGCGGGTCAGCTTAAATGTTGTATTTATGCTAGCTTAAGCGCTATCCTTCAGTGAAATCATAGTGATACACCTCAGGCGGACGCGGGACGTAACCCATCTAGGGCAACTCTACAAGTGAAATCGCATCTTTATTTGGTTTTTTTTGACATATTGGTAAAAAATTTATAAAAATCTTACCATGGAAGATCATACAGCACCAAAAAAATCCCCTAACCCCTCCGCCCTCATAGTGGGCATTTCCCTCTTCCTCCTTATTGGTGGAGCAGCCTACTTCTATGTTACCTCTAGGAATACCATTACACACTCCGTCACCCTTTCTCAGCCTCCACTACCTGAAGCATCTGTTCCCTCCAGCGGTACTTTCATCAAAATAGAAGTAAGCCCAGCCAAGCACTTCAACCCAGACAGCAACATTTCAGACGAAACCATGCGCCGTGCTAGATCCCTCAGAAAACTGCTTTCTAATTTACCATTTCCAGTTTCCGTGAATGCTGACGTCAGTGCCAATGTCATTAAGGTCAACATAGGTTCTACAGAGGATGCAGACATTGAAAAAATCAAAGAACTCATCACCAGATCTGGGAAACTCACTATCCACGCCGTGCATCGCCAATCAAGGATACTAGCTGATAAAGTAGCCACTAAAGAGGAAGTCATCCCCGGCTACACCGCCCTTCCCCACAGTGATAAAGATTTTGATACAGGAAAAATCACCACTGAGTATGTGTTAATACGGAGCAGAGCGGAAGTCACGCAAGATGACATAAAAGCCGCCTACGTAGATCCCAGAGACTTCACCATCATCAATATCGAACTCACAGATGCAGGTGGCGATAAGATGAC
>CAKZMG010000274.1 GCA_937128235.1 uncultured Verrucomicrobiales bacterium | reverse complement strand
AAGTCTGGTGATGAGTCTCTCCAGTCTGCTGCTCTTGCTACTATGAAATTTATGCATTCTGAAAAAGTAGTGGATGCGCTCATTGCCGCTGCTAAGTCAGCTACTGATGATGTTAAAAAGAAGATCACCAACACGCTGATCAGACTCCATCAAAAGGATACTGAATACGATGGTTCTACCTGGTGGTCCACACGTCCTGACCCTACAGGGCCTTATTATTATCCTGTAGATTGGTCTGCTTCAGACAAAATTTCATCTTATCTCACGGAGCTGAGCGATAGCTTAGATGATGCAGGTAAGGCTGTGCTTAAGAAAGAGATCGTCCGCAACCGAGCCTATGTGGATGGAATCAATCCGCGTCCTGGCAAGAAAGGGAAGGTTGCTAAGACGGTTGAGAAGACATCTATTGAGGATCTAGTTCTCTACGTTACCAAGAATAAAGGTAATGCGAAAAAGGGAGCTAAAGTCATTGGTAAAGTGGGCTGTGTAGGTTGTCATAATGTCAAAGTGGGCGATGTGGTAAAAGGCCCTGATCTCGCTAAACTAGGTGGTCTCACACGCACAGATTTAGCAGAGTCTATTATCAAGCCGAACGCAACCATCGCTAAATCATGGGTGAATATAACGATGCAAGATGGCTCGGCTCATTTAGGCACGATTGTGAAGAAGGATGCTAAGGAAATAGTCCTACACAACATCGCTGGAATTCCGACCAAGCTGGATGCAACAAAGGTGAAGAAAACTGAACCAGGAATGGGCATGATGAGTCTGCACTTATGTGATCAGCTTACCTTGCCAGAGTTCGCTGATCTTCTAGCGTATCTGCATTCAATGGATCCGGAATTTAAAGGAAATAAGAAATAGTATGTTAGGTTTACTCGTAAGTGCGGCGGTACTCTGTTTAATCATGTTTGTAGTCGCTAGACATGAAGCTGATTATTCATTTCCGAAAGTTATCTTGATTTCATTCTGCTTAGGATTGTGTAATTTTGTTCTCAGTCTTGCAGTAGGTCCATGGATAGCTCTAGTGATTGTTGTAGGTCTAACAGTATGGGCTCTTCATCAGTTTTGCTACTTGCGCTGGGGGATGGCAGGAATAGTCACAGCTATCTATATTGCAGTTCAGATACTACTAGCACTAGCACAAGTAATGTTATCATCTTAGGGAAGCTTCCAGACTGCTCGGTATTTCTTGTAATCATTGGCAGTGAGCAACACATAAACAGGGTTTTTGTTAGGGTCTATTTTTGAGATCATGGCAGAAAGCTGAGCTGTATGCATGGTGGTGCAGCCGGCAGTGGGCTTACTACCTCCGCCTCTCCAAATATGGAAAAAGATGGAGCTGCCAGCATTGGCGATAGCTCGTTTTTTAGATGTCCCTTCGTTGTGCGCTATGAAGAGCTTGAGTGAGTGAGCGTGGTCACCTTGGCGCATTTGACCTTTTTTCTCCCAGGCTGATTTTGGCTGGTGGGCCAGGAGGATATGCCGATTGTAGTATGGTGAGTTAGAATCTTCAACCCAGAGATCTCTGGAGGTGATCATTTTGTAGGGGAGAGTGGGGAGTTTCTTAATGGCTGGTGCGTATCCGAAGGCGTAACCAGACTCAGATCCTATTTTGAAAATGCCAGCAGGTGAGCGACCGTCTCCTTCTCGCTTTCTGATGCCTTCCATGTTTGCTGGGTGGAGCCCGATGCCCCAGGCTAGACCAGATCTGCCTAGTCTGCCTTTCCAAGCTGAGCCACTTTGTTTCCATCCAGCATTACCTTTTTCAAAGATGGAGAGAGTGACGTGAGATGATTGCTTATCAGGAGCGATGCCAATGATGATTTGTCTCGTATTAGCAGGGACTTGGCTGTAGCTGACTGAGGTTGTGAGTGCGATTAGTAGAGTAAATAATGATAATATTCTCATGAGATTTTAGAGTGAGAGTGGAAGTCATTAAAATGAAATTCATTTCAATCTAAGCACAGAAAGCTTAGCAGGCAAAATACAAAGAGTTTTATTTGCTCCCTAACCAGATGCCTCTGGTATTATACCAATCTGCAAAACAAAAGAGACAATAGTGTTTATTTTTGATGTTTTAAGATTGTGCTTCGCAATTAGAAAAACAGCCAGGCGTATCTTTATAAAATCTGCGTTGTTCTTCGGTCATGATGCTCGCATCACTCCCTCATCACGCCTTGATTTAATAAAGATCCACTCTGTCTATCGTCTCATTTGTTTCACAGACTGGTATTAAATATTGGTTCTTCGGTTTTTAAGGAAGTTATCAATCACGGTTTTATCGCGGCTGGCGGTGTAGGCTTCTTCGACTGTGATTTTCTTTTTACGGATGAGCTCACAGAGGTGATGATCTATGGTGAACATGCCGTCTTTTCCGCCAATTTCTATGAGTCCATCAATCTGCTCAAATTTTCGCTCGCGGATACAGTTTCTGATAGGATGATTAACGATCATTACTTCTTCTGCGAGCACGCGTTCACGTGATTTACCAACCTTGATGAGACGCTGAGAAACGACTGCTCTGAGGCAGTTCGCAAGCTGGGCGATGATCTGGCTCTGCTGGGCTGCGGGGAAGACATCGATAAGGCGATCTAGTGAACGCGGGGCATCAATGGTGTGGAGTGTGCCGAGCACGAGATGACCTGTCTCAGCGGCGGTGATGGCAGCCTGAATGGTCTCCATATCGCGCAGCTCAGAGACCATGATGACGTCCGGATCTTGTCTGAGTGCATATTTGAGAGCCGCGCTAAAGGTGTGTGTATCGGCACCTACTTCGCGCTGCTTCACCGCGCTTTTCCCATGGGTGAAGACGTACTCGATGGGGTCTTCTACGGTGATGATGACACCTTTTTTCTGCTGAGAAATGAGATTAACCATGGCAGCGAGGGTGGATGATTTACCTGAGCCAGTGACGCCTGTGATGAGGACGAGACCGTCTTTCATGTGGCAAAGCTGTTTGAGTACGCGCTTGTGACCTAGCTCATCTAGTGTGGGGATGACGTCTAAAATGTGGCGGAATGTGGCTTCTACCGCACC
>CAKZMG010000273.1 GCA_937128235.1 uncultured Verrucomicrobiales bacterium | reverse complement strand
GTCACGCCGCGTGGGAAATTTCAACCACTCGCCAAAGCGAACGTCCCTAAAAAACTGGAATACATCATCATACGCTGCCTCCAGCAGGACAAAAATAAACGCCCCGCATCAGCGGAAACATTAGCTCTATCGCTACGCAAAGTTTACCACCTACTCAACAACCGCAAACACAAGAACTACAAATCGCTCGTCTATGGAGGCATCGCAGCCGTTGGAGCCATTGCCCTTGTCACCTACGTCTCTACCCGCCAGAGCGAGCCACACACACCTCCATCTTCCGTCATTTCTAACTGGGAACTTGATGGCAAACTAGGTGAATGGTCGCCTCTAACAGAAAACAAACCACACGCACAAACTGGCGAATGGTGGACAGAGGCGAACACCATTTACACCCAGCAAAACCAGAGTGGCAAACCTGCTAAACGGTTTTTCAGCTTCTCGGCGGGATACAACTACACTTTTTCAACTGACTTCAGGAGGATCTATGGTGAAGGCAATATGTGCGTTTTTCTACCCACGGTGAAAGGCTTAGTAGTCTTCGAGCTAGATCACTCAGACGCTCATCTCGCAGGCTTTCACTCTCTTAATGGGCAGAACCTCAGCGAGCAGAAATCGCCAAGCAAGCTAAGCATCGAAACAGGCAAGACATACCAACTACAACTCAGCGTTTCCACCACCGAGATCAGCGCTAAAATTGATGACAAAGTCATTGCCACACATCCGCTCAACGGCAATTCCTTCAGTCCCCCACCTCACTGGATCCAGCCCATCCCCTTCCGTCTCGGCATAGGTTCCAGCTGCCAGTCCATCTTCAAAAACACCCAAGTCAAACGCGATAAATAACATCATGCAAAATGACGATTTCTTTCAAACTCACCAAGTGAGCGACATGCTGGCAGACATTTTTGATGACTTGCCTGGGTTCATCTACTTCGTGAAAGATCTTGAGCATCGTTATGTTGCTTTTAATAAAAGGTTAATGAATATTTTCGATGTTGATGATGGGGCGGACATCTTAGGCAAGCGGGATGATGACTTTATGCCTCCAAATTTATTTAAAGAAATCATGAAGGATGATATCTCGGTCATCGAGACGGGCGAATCTATCATCAACCGAGTAGAGCTGGTGCCGCGTGGCAATGGATTTGTGGACTGGTCCACAACGACAAAAAAACCGCTATTCGATAATAAAGGCAAGGTCTGCGGCATCGTGGGCGTAACGCGTCCATTTAGCCAAGGCACGACCTCGCTGATGAAAAATGAAGAGCTCGGTGATGCCCTAGAAACCATTCACATATCCTTCCGTGAAAACTTACCCATAAGTGAGCTGGCGGCAAGTGTGCACCTCTCCTTGAGTTCATTTTTACGGAAATTTAAAGCCTGCTTCAACATGACCCCTAAAGAATACATCCGCCACCTGCGGGTTCAAGAGGCATGCCACAAAATCATCCAGACCACCCACAGCTTTGCAGAAATCAGCTATGAATGCGGGTTTGCAGATCAGAGCCATTTCTCCCGTGAGTTTTCTAAGATCATGAAGGAGACTCCATCATCTTATCGGTCACGGTTCAGGATAAAATAGCGTCATTTTTGACGATTTTGTTCATAAATTTGGAAAATTAGTGCATGACGAAGTTTGTCAGCTGGCTATAGTAATCTCATAACAAAGCAACCACACTTTAAACTATGATCACTAAACGCATCTCAACAGAAACTATTCTCGCAAATCTTAAACACAAGGTCGATAACCGCCTACCAATCATGATCTCATCTGCAGGATCTGGTCTCGTAGCAAAACTCCAGGAAGCAGCTGGCACTGACTGCATCAACACATTCTCCGGTGCACGCCTTCGCGCAAACGGTATGGGCACCATGTCCATGATGTGGCCAATTCTCGACTCTAACAAGCAGACGCTCAACTACACTCGTGAGGACATTATGCCTGCACTCGATGGAAAAGCCTTTGTCTGTGCCTGCCTCAATGCAAATGATCCGCTGAAGGATATGCACATGGTTCTGCAAGAATGCAAGGACATGGGAGTGAATGCAGTTTCTAACATCGGGCCATCTATTTCTTATGTGGATAAGGATTCAGAAATTTTCAAGGTCATGAGCTCTGCTGGTATCACGCTCGACAACGAGATAGAAATGCTCAAATACGCCCGTGAGGAAATGGACATGGTTTCCGTAGGCTTAGGATTCACACTCGAAGACTCCATCCGCATCTGCGGAGAAGCCAAGCCTCACATTTTCTGCTTCCATGCGGGAACGACTCAAGGTGGACTCAAGGGATACCAAGGTGGCATGACACTCGATGAAACTGCCGCTATAACTGAGGAAGCATACGCCAAGTGCCGCGAAGTGCATCCAGATGTCATCTTAGTGGCACACGGAGCTGCTCTTGAGAAGCCAGCGGATGCTCAGTACATTTTAGACAACACCACTGGTCACGGATTCTGGACAGGCTCATCCACTGAGCGCCTTCCAATCGAGGTAGCGGTATCTAAAGCTGCCAAAGACTTTGCTGATATTAGATTCTCATAATTTCTAAATCATCTCATCACATGAACACGCAGATTCACACACTCCTAGACTCACTAGCCGCAACCACCGCTTCGCCACCTTGGCAGAAAATAGCAGTAGCTCTAGCTGCGTTGTTCATCGTCTATAAATTAATATCATTCCAAATAGGAATGATCATCAAACTTGTCATCACCGTAGCCATCATCGCAGCGGTAGCCTACTTCATTTTCGGAGTAAAATTATAACACTCACAACTCACTATCCATATGAAAACAATCGCAATTTTAGCAACACTCGACACCAAAGCCGCAGAAGCTGGCCTCATGCGTGAGGAAATAGAATCCCTAGGCGGAAAGGCATTTATCATCGACATTGGTGTGGTGGGAGAAGCTGGAATAGAAGCAGATGTTTCGCGCGCAGACGTCATCGCTAAAGGTGGTGGAGATTTAGCAGAATTACTCATCAATCCTAGCCGTGAGGCATCTGGACCATTCGTCACTGAGGGTGCTAAAAAAACTCTGATTGAGCTTATCGGTAAGGACGCCATCCACGGAGTAGTCACTCTAGGAGGCACCCAAGGTACTTCAACATGCGCGCCAGTACTCCAGGCTCTGCCCTATGGCTTCCCGAAAGTCATGCTTTCCACAGCAGCCTCCGGTGATGTGGGACCATTCGTGGGGATCAAAGACATCACGATGATGTTCGCCGTATCAGACATCCTCGGTCTCAATGTATTTTCTAGAAAAATTCTATCAAACGCGGCTGCTGCCACCTATGGGATGGCGGTGTGCGAGAGAAGTATCACCAAGTCTGACGCTAAAGGTGTCATCGGAATGACTAATCTTGGCGTTCTCACAAAAGGAGCCATGCACGCCATCGAGCTGTTCGAGAAACAAGGCTACGAAGTCATCACCTTCCACGCGATCGGTGCAGGTGGCGAGGCGATGGAGCAGATGATGAAAGAAGGCATCATCACCGCAGTATTTGACTACGCTATGGGCGAAATTGCAGACGCTACATACAATGCCCTGCGCGCCTCAGGGCCAGAACGTCTCACAGTGGCTGGCAAACTAGGCCTCCCTCAAGTCATCTGCCCGGGCGGATCTGAGCATCTCGGGCTACTCGTGCAGGAGCCTAACAAAATACCAGCTGGCTACGAAAACCACATGATCACCTGGCACACCCCCTATGTGTTTGTCCCTAGACCGAATGCGGAAGAGCAAGATAAAATCGCCCAGAACATAGGCGAGAGGCTCAAACACTCAACGAAAGACACCGTCTTTCTCATGCCGCTAAAAGGCGTCTCCAGCTACTCTGCTGAAGGAGGAGAACTCTACAACCCAGAGCTAGATGCCGCGTATTGGGAATCACTCCAAAAAGCACTCCCAGACACCATCAAAGTAGAAGCACTAGAATACACCGCAGAAGACCCAGCATTTGTGGAACACGCAGTAAAAACTCTTATCAATCTGGTAGAAAATAACTAGCCCATTGAAATCCTGAGGTCCCTGACCCGAAAATTCAACCGATATGAAACTCACCAATCTCATCATCCAGCTCAATGACTTAGATGCTTCTCTCAAGAAGCATGTAAGCCATTCTGCAAACGTGGGATTGACCATCAGGAATTGGCTCGTTGGTGCTTACCTCGTTGAATATGAGCAAAATGGCGAGGATAGAGCAGAATATGGGGAGAAACTCATTGAACAAGTTGCTAAAAAAATTAATATTAAAGGACTCACAAAAGATGGTCTTTGGAGGTGTAAACAATTTTATGACACCTATCCACAGATTCTCGCGACAGTGTCGCGAGAATTAGACAACACATTTGTTCAGAATAACTTAGAAATTATCGGGACAGTGTCGCGAGAATTCAAACCTGATCCAAGCCTGCCAGAAATCCCATCTGAAAAACTACTTAACAACCTTTCATATTCACACTTTAAAGAGTTAGTGAAGATAGAAAACCCACTCCAGCGCACCTTCTACGAAATAGAATCCATCCGTGGAAACTGGAGTGTTCGTGAACTTAAGCGCCAGATTGGCTCACTTCTTTACGAGCGCACCGGGCTCTCAACTGACAAAGACAAACTGATTCGTATTGCCAATGAAGACACTGAGCAACTCCGACCAGAGGACATCATCAAAGACCCTTACGTTTTCGAGTTCCTTGGACTCACTCCAAAGGATGCGCTGAGAGAATATGATTTAGAAACTCAACTGCTCGATGATCTACAATCATTTCTCTTAGAACTCGGACACGGATTTTGTTTTGAAGACAGACAAAAGAAAATCCGTATTGGCAACTCGGATTACTTTATCGATCTAGTATTTTATCATCGCAAACTACACTGCAATATTCTTATCGAACTAAAGATTGGCTCATTTGAACACGCCAATGCTGGTCAGCTAAACACTTATCTTAACTACTATAAAAAACACGAACTCAACGAAGGTGATAATCCCCCAATAGGGCTTCTTCTCTGCACGGATAAAGATTCTGCGCTAGTGGAATATGCACTCGGAGGAATGGATGAAAATATGTTCGTGTCTTCATATAAAATAGCACTTCCAGATGTAGCGGAAATTCAAGCTTTCCTAAAAAAAGAAGCCAGATTTCTCAATTAAATAACACACTCATGAACAAACAAGATCTCATAACTAAACTCCGCCAGGGGACTCCGCAGCTCAGCATAGGAACTCTCACTGGCAGCATGATGAATCAGGGCCAAGAAATCGCGATCCTTGAGAAGGCTGGCGTCAATCTCCTGCATCTCGATGTCATGGATGGGCAAGCCTGGCCTAAGATCACCGTGGGTGCGCCATTCCTCGCTGGTCTAGAAACTGACC
This sequence comes from uncultured Verrucomicrobiales bacterium, assembly GCA_937128235.1. Taxonomy (GTDB): domain Bacteria; phylum Verrucomicrobiota; class Verrucomicrobiia; order Verrucomicrobiales; family Akkermansiaceae; genus Rubritalea. Next base: position 8,134 of record CAKZMG010000273.1, on the reverse strand, counting down.
TCATCAAGGACGTGCACTTGCTCACAGTAGAGCCAGAAAAACATGTGGCAGACTTCGTAAATGCCAATGCTGGCATTATCACATTTCATGTCGAGCACACAGAGAAATTTCAAGAAACTCTAGAGCTCATCAATGACTCACCAGCTCTCTGTAGCGTGGGAATCTATCCTACCACTCCGCTGGATTCTATCACGCCTTACCTCGATAAAATCGATGTCGTGTATCTTCTCTCCATCGGGCCAGACACAGGAAAGGAAACATTTTTCCCAGTAGTCGCTGAGCGCGTAGAAAAGCTCCGTAACTGGAAACCAGAACTCGTCATCGCGATAGATGGAGCAGTGAAAAAAGACAACATCGCTAAGATCGCTAAAATCAAACCAGACCTCATCGTGACAGGCAGTGCTGTTTTCGATGGCAATGACGCAGCCGCAAACATAACTGACATGAAATCATCCATCGCTTCTGTTTGCAGTTATCAAGCCTGACCATGAAAAAAGTGAAACCGACACGATGAAACATCGGTCTTATAGGACTTATAAGACCGATAGCATCACTCTAACAACATCTAACAAAGAACCATGAATCAACTCACAACAGTAAATAACATTCTCCAGCAAGCGAAAGACGCTGCTGGCGCGGGAGCGAACGCGCTCTCTATCGCAAAAGCACGCAAGGCATTTCAGCCTGAACTCGATGAATCAAAACCTCACCTCGGCAAAGTAGCCATCGTCACTGGTGCAGCTGGCGGCATCGGCAGAGCTACTGCTGAGCGGCTTCACAATGATGGAGCCGTCGTAGTAGGCATGGATGTGAATCCCGCCATCACAGAAAACCTCGCTGGCGAAGGCATCAGCGGAGTAGTCTGTGACATCACCGACAACGAAAAATTTCAATCGGCAATAGATGCAGTAGCAGCTGAGTATGGTGGCATCGACATCATCGTAGCAAACGCAGGAATCTTCAAAGCAGGTGAATACATAGAAGAGCTAGACAAAAGCTGGGATCTCCACCTGCTCATCAACCTCACCGCCACCCAGAGATTTCTCAAATTCTCTATCCCCTACCTTAAGCACGGCTTCGCAGCCTCCATTATTATCATAGGATCTAGAAATTTCAGCGCACCTGGACCAGGAGCCGCAGCGTATTCCGTGACTAAAGCAGGCGTCACCCAGCTCGCGAGAGTAGCAGCACTAGAACTCGCAGCAGACGGCGTGAGAGTAAACACTCTTCACCCAGACGCCGTCTTTGATACCGAGATCTGGACAGAGGAAGCACTGCAAAAATCAGCCACACGTTACGGCATGACTGTGGAAGAATACAAGACCAAGAACCTCCTCCGCACCGAGATCAAATCCACCGACATCGCTCGCATGGTAAGCACCGTAGCGGGACCAGTATTCTGTGCCACCACAGGTGCGCAGATCCCTATTGACGGAGGAAATGACCGCGTGATCTAAACAAGAAATTTTCTAACAGAAAAAAAGACAAAACTAATACTAAACCAAACTAATAACTAACAACTAACCAACCAATATTATGGCAGACTTAGACGACATCAGAGACGGAGACAACTTCGGACTCAACACACCAGCAGACACAAGCGCATTTTACCTCAAAGGAATGCGCAACGCATCATGGGGCATCAAAAACCGCATGTCACGTATTTTCAACAAGCAGTCAGGACGCACAGTCATGCTCGCATTTGACCACGGATTCCTCATGGGACCTACATCTGGTCTTGAGCGTATCGACCTCAACATCGCGCCACTCGCTGAGGAGGCAGACTGCCTCATGGGTTGCCGTGGAATGATCCGTTCATCCATCCCAGCTGAGAACAGCAAGCCAATCTGTCTCCGCACAGACACAGGCACAACCATCCTCACAGACATGAACCACAACGTGCTCATCTCTGAAGAAGACGCCATCCGCCTCAACGTATCCTGCATGGCAGCCATGCTCTCCATCGGTGATGCAGACACAGAAGCATCCACAGTGGCTAACTTCAGCCGCCTCGTGGACATCGGTCAGAAATATGACATCCCAGTAATGGGCGTAACAGCAGTAGGCAAGGACATGGCACGTGACTCACGTTACTTCGGACTCGCATCTCGCGTGTGTGCTGAGAACGGTGCTAGCATCGTAAAGACATACTACACAGAAGGATTCGAAAACGTAGTGGCAGCCTGCCCAGTACCAATCGTAATCGCAGGTGGCAAGAAGCTCCCTGAACTAGAAGCTCTAGAGCTCTGTCACAATGCGATCCAATGCGGAGCATCTGGTGTAGATATGGGACGCAACGTCTTCCAGTCAGAGAAGCCACTCGCCATGATGAAAGCAGTCAAAGGAGTCGTCCACGACGGCCTCACACCAGCAGAAGGCTTCCAAATGTGGAACGATCTGTAGTGGATAGGCTGCGGTTTAATTAAATCCTGATTTAAAATCACACAACCTAAAAACGTAAGGAGCCTCATGCAAGTGAGGCTCCTTTTTTAAGTCTTTTCATTGAGTATTATTTCTTAATCGTACTATTACTAACAGTACTCAACTTACCGTTCTCAAACCCCACGGTCTTCCCGCTTGTGCCATCACCTGTTAGCATAGAAATATTCCAGTAATGATGAGCTTGATCTATATTCTTATAATGGTTTCTGAGATTATAGCTGATATACAGCTTCTCAGTAGATGGACTAAATTCTAGTGCATTTAGCGCCTTCTTAGACTTCTCTACAACTCCTTCTATCATCACTTCTTTGGGAGACGGGAGCTTACTAAAATCTAACTCACCGAATAAGCGAGTTTTCCCTTTATCTCGTGAACTATAGTATTCTTTCCCACTACTATTTATCGAAACTGTGTGCAGTAAATCGCCTCCATCATAGAAAGTGAATGAGTAACTTGTCCTGTCTTTCGATATGCTACAAGAACTCAGATAAAGCTTCATTTTATCCGCTTTAGGTGCGATCTGAGCGTGCTTCATCGCTTTATCCAGAGCCGCCGTCACTGACTGTGTTGGGGCTGGGGCTTCAGCTGTTGCTTGTGATAGCGCGGTTGCCGTAGTGAAGAATACGGCACTTACAATCATTGATACTAATATTTTTATTTTCATAGTATCTAACACCATAACAACAAAACCTCCCTATTCAAAGTTAAATCGTTAAATGGCCCATTTAGTCATTCTAAAACACTGACAAATTTATATTCCTTCAATAGCAGCTAAAGCATCCTCTAAACGGCTTATTGACCCGTGAATTTCAGCCCATTGTCTAATGTACTCCATATCTAAATTTTCAGGCTCTTGAACAGCCAAGATATCGATTACATCTCCCAAGTCTTTTTCACGTCCCCACCTTATCTTCTGAATAACAATATCTTCAGCTTGTGGAACCCAAAGATCTCTCCCTAATATCTGAGCAGATAATTTCACTTTCCGTTCAAACTGGGCAGTCACAAATTCATCGTCAAATAGCTCGAACAGCTCTACCTGTAGCTGAGGGTTATCTATTAGCTTTCCGATATGCCGTTGTCCCCATGTTAACGTATCAAATTGCACTTGTGCGATAAACTCTACTCCTTTTGTTTCAAGATACGAAATCACGTCTGCTATGATTTTTGGTTTAGACAATGATATAACAACATCCACATCTTTTGTGCTTCTTGGAATAGCATAGACTCCATATGCAAACGACCCTGTTAGCATATACTCAGCATCGTTTTGCTCACAACTATCAATCACCAAGCCTGCTAGTGCCTCTACCGTCATGACACTTTTCTACTATTCGTTATATCAGATAAACGTCTCAACTTTTCAATTCTACGAGCCACTTCTTTCTTACCTTCTTCGAGACTATCTGTCTTCAACTGCCACATAGCTCCATCAATCATCCTTAACATGACAGAATTACATAGCTCGAAAACATCATTCAGCCTTTCCTCAGGTGTCATGCTACGCGCGCGCTCTACCTTATCTCGGTAGATCGCGTCTTGCAGTTTCTTGAGGTCTTCTTGGCTCGGATTCATCGTTTTTTCACTGTAAACTAATTAGGCTATTTTTCAAGTTAATCAGTTTTTAATCATCATCCGTTTTCTCCTCGTATGTGTAGAGAGCAGGAGCTTTTAGATTAACCTACCTTACTTCCCTTTCTTATTCGCTAACTCAGCTTTCACTTTTTCTTCGATCTCGGCATAGAGTTCTTTATCTTCTTTCAGCGCTACCTTAGCGGCATCTCTGCCTTGTGCTAGCTGGTTTCCCTCATAGCTGAACCATGAACCACGCTTGAGAACGATGTTAAATTCTAGTGCTAAATCTAACAGTGAACCGACAGATGAAATTCCTTCTGAATACACAATGTCAAATTCTGCCTCGGTGAATGGTGGCGCCACTTTATTTTTCACGATCTTAATCTTGGTGCGGTTTCCTGTCACGATTCCATCTGTAGATTTGATCTGCCCGATACGGCGGATGTCCACACGGACGGATGAGAAGAACTTCAGCGCGCGTCCACCCGGAGTGGTCTCTGGGCTTCCGAACATGACGCCAATTTTCTCACGAATCTGGTTAGTAAAAATACAGCAGGTGCGTGCCTTTGAAATGAAGCTGGTGAGCTTTCGCATCGCCGCAGACATAAGCCTAGCCTGTGCACCAACGGTGGAATCTCCAATCTCTCCAGCGAGTTCCTGTTTAGTCACCAGGGCCGCTACCGAGTCTAGGACTACTACATCGATGGCATTTGAGCGGACGAGTGTCTCACAGATCTGTAGTGCTTCCTCACCAGATGAGGGCTGAGAAACTAACAGATCATCCATATTTACTCCCAGCTTCTGAGCATACTGTGGGTCGAGCGCATGCTCAACATCAATAAATGCTGCCAGTCCGCCCTGCTTCTGCGCTTGCGCAATAACAGTGAGTGTGAGCGTGGTCTTACCAGATGATTCTGGTCCGTAAACTTCCACTATTCTGCCACGCGGGAAACCACCCACTCCGAGTGCGCGGTCGATCAAAAGATTACCTGTAGGGATGACATCGACATCGATGCAATTTTCATCTCCCATGCGCATGATGGCTGCTTCGCCAAATTCTTTTTGAATGTGCGTGATTGCTAGATCGAGATTTTTCTTACGTGCTGCTGCTACTTTTTCTGCTGCTTTGTCGGTTGCTGTTTCTTTAGCCATGATAGTAATTAATGTGTAATGAGTTAGGTAATTTTGAGCGTGTCTTGCTCGTCCTGATGAGAGGAAATTAGCAAAAACTAGTGTTCATAGCAACAAAAAAGGTGTTCGATGGAACAGTTTTTAGAGTTTTTGAGCGATTTTCCGTTTACCTACAAGGAAAACAGAATCAAAAAAAATTCATTCAGAAATCTGCACCGGACGTGGACGCTTCTTATCAAATCCCACTAAAAGTGCCCTCAATTTATCCTTCACATCACTATTTAAATCATACTTGAGACTCTTTCCCCCATCAGTGAAAATCACTTCCTCACAGCCAAAACAAATCAACACCCAATACACATTCTCCTCCCTTCGCCACTGCACCGTGTAATCAGGGTGAAATCCCCCGCAAGCCTTCATAGTAGCAGAAAATTCAGTATAAGTCTTCTCATCCGATATCAACACCTTCAATTCCTGCAGAACTCTCCCCTCCGCAGCCACAGCAGGCGTATAAAAAGGAAATCCATCTATCTGCTTCACATCATCCCGCTCCATCTCTCTTTCTAGCAACCCCCTCTCAAACATCTGATGCGGTAAACCCTCATATACCTCTACCGTCTTCGATCGCCGCAAGGCATCTCGCAATGCCACAGATCTCTCCAATGCGGGCGATTCCGAAGAACTAAACATAGGCAGTAACAGTAATCCGACCATACTAAGCACAGCTAAAATCAAAATACATTTTTTCATCAGCTAAATAAGAATCATTCTACACAAAACCACAAGCCAAGAATCTACCCTTTCATCATCCCATAATTACTTTATAAACTAGCTCATGAAAATGCTACTTATCATCGTATTTCTACGCCACATCTAAATAGCCTTACTCTATCGGGGAAAAATTCTACAAATTCTGCTAAATTCTGCTAAATTTTGTTCATTCTGTCTAGCGCCGCAGGCCTCATTATCCCTGGTCTAGATTCCCCTGCCTGGCACTACCGAGGAAACATCTCGACAGAACAGCCCCAGAGTTTATCGTCATTCTCAAAATAATGAATGATTTCAAATATGATGTAATAGTAGTGGGATCTGGTGCTGGTGGCTCCATGGCGGCTTACACGCTGACGAAAGCGGGGCATAAGGTATTGATGCTTGAGGCGGGTCGGGATTATGATCCTAAAACGGAGACTCCTATGTTTAAACGGAATGGTGATGCTCCACTGATGGGGTCTGCTACTATTGATAAAGATTTTGGGTTTTATGATGCCACGGTGGACGGTGGATGGACGGTGCCAGATGAGCCATACACGAAGGCAGATGGCACTGAGTTTCTCTGGTGGCGAGCTAGAATGCTCGGCGGCAGAACCAATCACTGGGGACGTTTTTCACTACGCTTTAGCCCGCATGATTTCAAAGGATTCAGCCGTGATGGACACGGTGCTGACTGGCCATTTGAGTATGATGACTTGGCTCCGTGGTATGATAAAACGGAAGACATCGTTGGGGTCTGTGGCACGAATACGGGACTGGATGACATGCCAGATTCTAGTGAAGGCATCTTACAGCCTCCACCTAAGGCAAGGGTCCCTGAATTATTAATTTCAGCAGCAGCTAAGAAACTAGGCATCCCGACCGCACCGATGCACCGCGCGGTTTTGACACGCCCGAAGGGTGACCGAGCTGCGTGTTTCTGGGCCACTCCCTGTGGAAATGGCTGCTCTATCGGTGCGGCATTTCAGACCACGACCTCACTCATCCCCATGGCTAAGGCGACTGGGAAACTAAAAGTGATCACAGGTGCCATGGTGAAAGAAGTGAATGTAAACAAAGCCGGCAAAGTAGAAGCTCTCACCTATGTGGACAAGAAATCGCTGGAAGAACATAAGCTCTCCGCCAGAGTCATTATTTTAGCCGCGAGTGCGTGTGAGACTGCGCGATTATTACTCAATTCTAAAAGCGATCATTTCCCAAAAGGACTCGCAAACTCCAGCGGTCAAGTGGGTAGAAACATCATGGACTCCACAGGGGCTGGTCTGAGCGCGCACATTGAAGCACTAGATGGCAGACCCATTTATAATGAAGACGGTCACACCTCTAACCATATTTTCATCCCGTGGTGGGGTCATAAAATGCACGCTAAAGGTGAGCTGGATTTCCCCCGTGGGTATCATTTTGAAATCTGGTCTGGCTTCCAAGAGCCTGGATCATATGCCAGCGACAGTTTACAGGGCTACGGAAAACAACTAAAAGATCAGGTCAAAAAAACGTTTGGTTCTTATCTGGGATTCTCACTACGCGGAGAAATGCTGCCGAACAAAGACTGCTACATGGAGATAGACGAAGAGGTGAAAGACAAGTGGGGCATCCCTGTGGTAAAATTTCACTGGAAATGGTCTGATCGTGAACTCAAGCAAGTGGAGCACGGATTAAAAACTGCTCGGAAAATAATGGAAACCATGGGGGCAACATTCACCACTCCTCTACCGCGACCAGAGGACGCTATCTTGAAAGGCGGGCAGATCATTCACGAAGTCGGCAGCACTCGCATGGGAGCATCGCCTAAAGACTCAGTCACTAACCAATACGGCCAAACTTGGGATTGCGATAACCTCTTCGTGATGGATGCAGGAGTGTTTGCTTCTAATCCGCATAAAAACTGCACCCTCACGATCATGACCTTGGCGATGCGAAATTCAACCTGGCTCGCCTCCCAACTCGATCAAGGAAAACTCTAACAAGGAACCAATGAAACATTCATCTAACAAAAACGAGTCTCAAAGCACGTATCAGAGCAACCTAAGTCGCCGAGATTCTATCAAGTGGCTAAGCGCATTAGCCGCTAGTGCCGCGCTGCCTTCTATCGTCATGGCAAAAGAGCCTGAAATCAGTGTAGCCGCGAGCAAAGGACACTGGCCCGAACTAAAATTAAAACTCCCTCCGATCAAGGCAGCAGGCTACGGAAAAGACCCCTCATTATTGACACCTG
>CAKZMG010000272.1 GCA_937128235.1 uncultured Verrucomicrobiales bacterium | reverse complement strand
TATAAATGGGGCTTCATCGTAAGCTCACTCTACCTCATCGCAGTAGGCTATTTACTAGCCAGCGAGGGCTCAGCAGCTCAGGAAAAAGTAGCCGCCCTCAGCGGAGCAGCAGTCGCTTCCGTCACCATCAGCGCATTCATCATCCAGCTAAAAGACCCCATCGATGGCGATAAATCACTCGTCAGCGTCGCCTCCACCGTCATCGGGTTCCTTTACATTGCATTTTGTTTCGGGTTCTTGGCTAGACTCTGTTTCATCACCCCATCGATCGATGGAGGAGTCCCCGCAAAATGGCTCGTCATCTGGCTCGTAGCTGTCACTAAATTCACCGACATGGGAGCCTACATCACCGGCTCACTCATCGGCAAAAACAAGATGATCCCACACATCAGCCCGGGCAAAACCTGGGAAGGATTCTTCGGAGCACTCGCCTGGGCACAGCTCGCAGCCTGCGGACTTTACGCACTTCTTCCTACAGAACTCGCAGTCCTAGGTGGCTGGCATCACGTCATCATTCTAGGCTTCATTCTCGCGCTCCTCGCCGTAGTAGGGGACCTGGCAGAAAGCATCATCAAGCGCTGCCTCAATGCCAAAGACAGCGGACAAACCCTCCCTGGGATCGGAGGCGCGCTCGACCTTATCGATAGCATCTGCTTCACCGCACCAGCACTCTACTTCTACATCATTTGGGTTATAAACTAATATCATGTCAGTCAAAAAAGTAGTTCTCCTAGGCTCCACCGGCTCCATCGGCACCAGCACGCTCACCGTAGCGCGGGAGATCCCCGAGCGCATGGAAATAGTCGCCCTAGCCGCCGCGAATAGTGTAGAAACTCTCGCTCAGCAAGTACACGAAACTGGCGTAAAAAACGTAGGCATTTACAACCCAGAAAAAGAAGCTGAACTCCGCGCACTCATCCCCGCAGATGTAAAAATCCACGTGGGGCTAGAAGGGCTCATCCAGCTAGCCCAGCTCGAAGGTGCAGACATGGTGCTGGTAGCCATCGTGGGCATAGCAGGTCTCCATCCAGCCTTTGCCGCTATCGATGCTGGAAAAGATCTCGCCGTAGCCAGTAAGGAAATATTAGTGATGGCGGGCGAGCTAGTCATGCGTGCTGCCAGAGAAAAAGGAGTGAAAATCTTACCTGTAGATAGCGAGCACAACGCCATTTTCCAGTGTCTCGAAGGTCATAAGGGCTTGCACTCGGGCAGTGCCTCGTCCGCAGGGGCAGGGAACGTTAATCACGAAATCTCCAGACTCATTCTCACCGCATCAGGCGGACCATTCAGAACCATGGACTCGGATCTGTTAGAATCTGTTAGTTTAGAGCAAGCCCTCAAACACCCAACCTGGGAAATGGGGCGCAAGATCACTATCGACTCCGCCACACTCTTCAATAAAGGCTTAGAAATGATCGAAGCCCGCTGGCTGTTCGATGTAGAAATGCATCGTGTTGACGTCATCGTGCATCCCCAAAGCATCGTTCACTCCATGGTAGAATTTATCGATGGCAGCATACTCGCCCAGCTCAGCACCACCGACATGTGCTTCCCCATCCAGTATGCCGTCACCTATCCGGAAAGGCTGCCAAACAACCTAAAACCAATCAATTTTGCGGAGTTAGCTAAACTAGAATTCGAAGCCCCCCGCAGAGACGCCTTCCCAGCCATAGACCTAGCCGTAAGAGCTGGCACAAAAGGTGGCACCCTCCCAGCAGTCCTCAATGCCGCCAACGAAATAGCCGTAGAAGCCTTCGTAAATAAAAAAATAACCTTCCCCGATATCTGGCGAATCGTAGAACAAACCATGGACACCCACACCTGGAACAAAGGAGAAACCCTAGAATCCCTCATACAAGCAGACCAAGAAGCCAGGCTTATTGCTAGGGAAGCGGTCGGAGGAAAATAATCTCACTCTATGAAAGTCCATTGAGAATCGAGTTCTTTGTCAGATACGAATGACACAAAAATTTGATTCACCAACGGTAGGGTGGGATTGCCAATCACACCGAGTGCCCGAGTCCTACTATTGAGCGATCCTCCATCTCCTCCCAGCCTTATGTTGATCCTATGCTGACCCTAGTGGATAAGTTTTCATGGTGGCAATGACTTAAAGAATGATGGCAGAGCATCATCTAATTTTTTCATCATCTATTTTTTTCTGCTTACGATTTATCCACTGGGTTCCAAATACCATAGCAAAAATATACAGGAACCACACATAATTGTTATAAGGTTTGGGTAAAAGGAAAAGACCACATAAAAATAGGGTAACAAGAACCCAAATTACGATAGAACACTTTATGGTGAATGTCTTTTCCTCGGGTGATTTGGCTTTACGTATTGATATATATGTTCCGTAGAGTCCTCCCATGATTCCTATTGCTCCTCCAATGATTCCGAGTGTAATTCCAATGTGCATAGATTTAATATTGTTAGGTTATAAAGAGATTCTATGGCTGAAGCCCGTTGTGCCGTTCTAAGGTTTAATAAAGTGATAATCTTAGCTTTTTTGTGGGCTATTTCTCTGACACTAGTTAGGAGATACTTATTTAGCCGATGATGCTTTTTGTTGAATAGATTACCAGAACTTCCACCAAGGCTTTGTTGATGGAGGTCTCACTTCTATGTTATTTTGAGAGTATTTTGCTGAGAGTTTTGGATATAACTTCTCTAAATCATCTTCATCCCATTCCGAGCCACTGGGATCACTTGGAAAATTATTGCTCTTTGGTTGAATTTCCCCAAATACTTCTTCTTCTACTTCCAAATGTACATACTGAAAACCTTCGTAAGAAATATCATCTTGGCTTTTAAATTCAAGTTCTGCCAATGATTCCGGATCAGCTAATGCACGTTTATAAATGTCACTTCCGTGCGAGATTAGCGTAGAGCGGAAATCTGAAAAAGAGTCGTCGGAGCAACCACCGCACATTACATAGGCAGCACCCCATAGAGACCATGTATATGCTGAAGCATCCGCAGAATCGAAGTGACCAATAAAATCGCGGATATCTTGTTTCGGAAGCTTAGATAGTTGGCTTTTTAGAAGCTCGCACTTGCGATCCATGTCACCACCTGAATCGGAGTGAACGGAGTCAATTATTTGCCAGAATTCGTGTTGGTTCATTTTTGGATAACGTCAAAGGCCTGCCACCCTCTATTGGGGGCGTGTCTTCGATTCTAGTTGAGGTTTTTCGGTGCTCTTAGATTTGGACTCCAGCGTGGTAGCGTCTTGGTCAGCGGCACCTTCGTTGTTGTATTTCTGCCATAAGGTCAGCTTGCCTTGTCCTCCTTTACCATGCGTCTTTAGGAAGTCCTCTAGCGTTTCCACCTTTTTGGACGAGGACAGTAGGATGGGTAGGCAACAGTGACCTCGGTTGAAATAATACTCGCCAGAAGATGTTCTAATCAAAGTAATATCATCAAGACCGTCATCGGCATGTACCGAATGGCTGGTTAAGAGAACCCAACTGCCGTCAGCAAATTTCAAGTATCCCTTTTTGGGATACATATGGTAAAGCCCATCCTTATTCGGCTTGTCAGATTGATCTAAGACTACTGATTTGATTTTTGCTGGATTCTCAACTTTTGCTAGCTGAGCGTGTTTTAACTGTAGCCACTCGCTAATAGTTAGCCACTTCTCGCCCGCGTTTGCGATAGAAGTCAACACGACCGATGTTATAGTTAGGACAAATAAATGAAGTTTCATTTTTACACAGGTTTTTACTTTAGTTCGTCAAGTCTAGTTGTTGGTGTTTTTTTAGCAAGATTTATTTAGCTAAGAGTTTGCGTATGAAGGATTTGCCGCACGCGATGATTATTTGGATAAGAATTGCTGACAACTATTATCCCAACCGCCTAATAAATCTCCGAAATGAAAACAGTGCCGATGGGGGAGTCTTCTAGTTGGTCTGCGATGGATTTACCGAGGATGACTTTGCCGATGGGGGACTCTGGGGTGATGACTGTTAGGGGTAAGTTTTCGTATTCTAAGGTGATGCCGCCACCAGCAGGGAGAAGGAAGAACTGGGTGTCCTGATCGTCTGAGCTTAGTATGATGATGCTGCTCAGGATGACGGTGTCTGGCTCGTCTGTTAGAGTAAGATTGCGGAGTTTGAAGATGCCTTCTTCGAGCTGTTTAGCCTGCTCAGCCTGAGCATCTGCGAGGTAGGAGGCTTCGATGCTGCGGGTGTCGTATTTTCCTTCTTGCTTGTTCTCATCGCCCGTAGAGACGGAGTGCGTTTCTGCAGCAGCTTTTTTCAGGCTGGCGAGGTCATCTTCTAGTTGAGTGATGACTTGATGGAGGAGTTTGGTTTTCATTTTTTTAATTAGTTGACCTCACTGTATTTAAGAAGCTGGAGGGGAGGTTCTCTGAGTTGATGGAAATGTGTCACCCTTTCAGGGCTTGAGCTTTTGTGGCGTTTTCCCAGGGTTGCGTTGCATCGTTGATGCTGCCTTACCCCGGGCTGTTATGTATTGCCCCGCTGGGGCTGACGGACGATGAAACTGATGACTGGCAACTGATAACTGGCAACTGATCACTAAGTTTTTCATTTTCTTCCTTTTTTGGCTCGGGAGAATCTGGAGGCTCGGTCTGTGTTTGCTTGTGTTTTTTGTTGTTGTTTCTCGGGCTTTGGCGGAGGTGGTGTGGTGGACTCGTCGGTGCTGTCTTCTGATTGTTGGGTTTGAGTGCTTGCTTGAGGTAAGGTTTCTGTGATCTCAGAATTTGTGGCTACGCTAGTGATACTAGGGGTAAGTTTTTTCTTCTTGTTAGATTTTAACTTAGACTTAGATTGAGACTTGGTCTTTGATTTTTGGAGTCTTCCGGCTAGGGCTAGCTCGGGGAATTTCCAGCCAGTGCGGGTGATGAGTGCGTCTAACAGCACAGCAATGAGTAGTGCGATGGCGAGTGGGATGCGGAGGTCTGCGAAGTGTAGGATGGGTGGTTTTAGCCAGGCTTTGGATAAGTCTGTTAGGTTTCTTCCATTGGTCTGCTGGGAGAGGGTGCGGAGTTCTGCGAGGCGTTCTTTATCAAATGCCCACTCGGTGCTGGAGCCTACGATGATGGGACCGAAGGGGATAGCGTGATTTCCTGCTTTGACAGAGCCACGGATGAGAGTGCCTTCTTCTAGGTCTCTGGTGACGGAATACTGACCTGGGGCTATCCTTTTCCATGGCACTTCGTAGGCTTCGCCGCCGTGCTCGCCTTCGATTATTTTGATGCTTGGCGCGGTGTTTGCAAATCTGTTAGACCATTCTTCTGTGTCGTAGAGGAGGTCAATTTTTAGCCGGGTGCCATCGAGTTGATGTTTGAGTCCGAGTCCGCGCGGGAGCTTATCTCCCATGAGCCAGCGGGTGATGGTCTGGGCGAAGTCTCCGTATTGAGCCCAGTTTCTAACAGACTGTGAGTGCTCGCCTCCGAGAGGGAAGGAGATGGCTGCGGTGCGCCCGAGTCCTCGCCTGATGTGGGCTACAAGTGGGGCTTTGTATTCGTCAGTGGAGATGAGTGAGGTGGTGGCATTGTCTCTGGCGTAGGAGAGGTTGTAGCCATCTACTTTTGGCATCCAGGTGACGGGTGCGGGGGAAATTTCTGCCCATAGTCCGGTGGCGAGGGTATTGATGGGTTCCTCGATGAATGCTGATCTGGCGAGGGTGACTGTCTCCTGTGCGAAGAGCTTGGGGATGTCCACAGCGCGCTCGGTGTAGAAGATTCTGCCTTTACCACGCTTGGCGATGTCTTCGATAAATTTTGCATCTGAGTCTTTTTTAGAGCCTAGCCCGATGACTGAGATGGTGGCTCCTTGATCTGTCATTTCCTTGAGTAGCTCTTTGTAATTTCCTGGTTCTTCTGAGTCCGCGGCATCGGTGAATAGGATGATGTGCTTGGTGCCAATGCCGCTTTTCTTGAGTCTATCCCAAGCGTATTTTAGCCCGGTGTAGCAGTAGATGCCGCCACCCATGGCTTCTACGCGCATGGCTTTGCGCATGAGTTGTTGTTTGTTGCCTTTGATGGTTTGTTGTTTGACGATGGTTTCTGGCTGTGAGTCCACGGCATAGACGGCGATGGAGTCCATCATGCCGAGTAGCTCGATGGCTTTTGCGGCTCCGTTGTTAGCGAGCTGCATTTTGGTGATTTGCTTTCCGCCAGCACCTGGGACTGTGGCGCCCATTGAGCCGGAGCGATCCATGACGATTGCCATGGAGACGGCTAATTTGCGCTGGTCATTCTTTAGCTCCATGGAGATGGGGAGGAGTTCATCGATAGAGGACTGGAAGTATCCGCCGGAGCCGAATGAGTGCTTGCCGCCTACCATCATGAATCCGCCGCCTTGGTCACGGACGAAGAAGTTTAGCGCGTCTAGGAATTTGCTTGGGACTTCGTGTGCGGGGATGTTGTTGAAAATCACAGCCTTAGTGCCAGAGAGTAGTCCTACGTTGAGTGCGGAGGGTTCCATGATAGTTTCTACGCTGATTCCCTGAGCCTTTAGCGATGCTGCGAGTGGGTCATTGGTGTATTTGGTGACGATGACGATGCGCGGACCACCTGTGATTTCTATCCATTTGTTAGATTGATTGTTGCCTGAGTGTGCGTCTTTTTCGGGGAGGATCTGGGCGGTGAATTCGTATCCGCCGGGCTTGAGGATCTTGGTTTGAAATTCTAGTTTACCCACTCCATTTACGAGTTCTACAGTGGTGTCCTTTGCGCTGATGGCTTCACCATTTCTGTAGATGGTGATGGGAATCTTACCGTCCTCGTGTCCTCTAACAGTGATGCCTAACAGAAATGGCTCAAGTGTCTGAGCACGGGTGGGAAGATCGATGCGTGCTACGCGGAAGTCATCGGTAGTTTCCTCGCGGACGAGGCGATAGTCCACTGGGATTCCCGCTTTGTTGAGTTTTTCTGCAATGTCATCGAACGGTTCTGTGGAGTAGCCATCGGTGAAGAGTAGGATGCGTGATGGGCGGTCTTCTGAGGCGAGTGCGAGGACGTTTTCTAGGGCGAGCGCGGTTCTGGTGAGCTTTTTGTTGCCGGTGTAGTTGGCAGTTTCTGAGTTAGGGACTTGCTCTACGACTTCGGCTGCGTAGTCCATGTAGCGGAGGTTGTCTTGGCGAGATTTTTTGTCTTTGAGTAGCTTGTCCCATTCTTGGAAATTTTGAGCAATGAGTCCTTCGGTGGAGTCAGATCTATCTAACAGAACCCAGAGGTCGAGGCTGTCTTGTTTTTTCTGAATGGTGGGCTGGGCAAGGATAAGGGCGGTGAGGATGAGTGCGGTTAAACGGAGCGGGCTGAAAAGCTGCGCACGTTTCCAGACTAGCCCGAGTAAGAGGAGCGCGGGGATGATGTAGAGCCAGTATGGATTTATAAAATGCATTAAAAGAAGTTTTAGGTTTTAAGTTTTAGGTTTTAAGGCTTGGGGTGTTGGATTTTTTGACCACTGAAGGCACTGAATGGACGGAACCAGCATGATGGGTATGAATTTTTGTTGGTTTGGGTTATTGGGTTATTGGGTTATTGGCTTGTTGACGTGGTGCCAGGAGAGGGTTAGGGCGGCTAGGGTGAGGAGGACCCAGTAGCGCCAGTATGGGTCTCCGCTGGTGTGCTTGAAGACGGCGGTGGCGTTGGTGCTGGCTGGGACGTAGGCGGTGTCGCAGTCAGAGAAGTCTGCCTCGCGGGTGTCTGCGAAGTAGTTTGCGGCTGTGAGGATGGGGGTGTCGCCATGTGTGATGTGGTAGTAGCATGGTTCATCAGCTGCGTAGAGTTTGGTGTTGGTCTTGTAGGTGCGGGTGATGAGTTTGTCTCCACTGAGAGGTTGGATTTCTAGGGTGAGGGGATTTTCTTTGGTAATGGCGGGGGTGATGAGGTCTAGGGGCTGTGAGGTCTCGGTGATGGCTTGCTCGTGGCTTGGTTTGGCTTCGCGGATGCCATTGAGAAAGCGGTAGAGGAGGACTACGGAGGATTCTGATTTATCGATGTTAGAGAGGGTGATGTCGAAGTTGAAGATGAGGCATTGTTTGCCATTAGTGAGTGGTCTGAGGATGATGAGGGCGCGGGTGCCTTGCCAGAGCAGAACCTGATCATCTGCGGTGTGTGGAATGGGTGGGACATTGCGCACAAGGAGGGATTGCCAGTTTAGCCCATCCATGAGGGAGTGCTTCTCAGCTACGATGTTGCCTTTGAGATATTTTGAATTTTTTATGGGGGCGTTGTTAAAGCAGATGGCATTGTTAGAGAGAGTTGTTAGAGCGGTCTGGGTGATGAGCAAGACGTCTGCATTTTCTGGCAGGGGAGCTGTGCGGGTGTTTGCAAAACCATTGGTGATGCTAGAGGTAAGTTTCTCATAGGGTGGGTAAGCGCTGGCGTGTATGGAGAGTGTCTTGGGCTGTGGGATGATGAGGGGCAGGGTGTCGTCTAGGGTGAAAGCATCCGGGGAGAGGACGAGCTTGGCCTTGATGGAACCAGAGGGGATGGCTCCACTGAGCGAGATGATTTTCCCAGGCTCTATGGTGAGTGATTTTTCTGGTGTACGCTGACCATTCTCGTTTTCTAAATACCAGGTGCGGGTCTGTGGCTCGCTGGAGTAATTTCTGACGAGTGTCTGCCAGATGTGTTGGTCTCCTTGGGTTTCAAACGTGACGCCAGTGAATCCGCAGTTTGGCTTGTAGCTGCCGATGGAGTGGATGTGGGCGTTGTAGGGAATGGATTTCTTGGGTGTGTCTGTGAGGAAGATTAAAGCACCTTCAGTACCTGCGAGTGAGCGTGAGATGCGTAGTGAGTGAGTGGGGTCTGTTGCTCCGGCTAGTGGTTTCCAGTTATCGATGGTGGTGAGTAGGTCATCGAGCGAGTGACCGTGGTAGAGTCTGTTTTCTGAGGTGTCGGACTCGTGCAGCCAGTATTCTGCTTGTTCTGCACTATTTTGTAGAGTGGGGAGTATTTCCTTAAGCTTGGCTTTGGTTTCCTCTGTGAAGACGGACATGGATGCCGAGCTGTCTAGCACGATGGCGATGCGCTGGGTGCTGTTAGATTTTACAAACCGAGGCTGGACGAGTAGCCAGGTGATGAGGAGCACGGTGAGTAGCTGGAGCCAGAGCGGGACTGAGTTCATCAGGCGATCAAATTTCCGACCGCTAGCAGATTCCTTCTGAGTTTTTTCTAAGAGGAAAAGTGTGCTGGAGGGGATGATCTGTGCGCGTCTCTGGAGAAAATGAATAGCGATCACTATGGGAATAGCGATGAGCGCGAGGAGGCCTAATGGATTAGCTAGAGACAAGGTGATGGTTATTTGTTATTGCTGATTTGCTCGGGTTGTTGGGATAGGTCTTATGTGACTTATAGGACTTATGTTTGGTGTTTTGCTGACAAATGACTACATGCTAAATCATAAATGCTAAATGTTAAAGCGTTTCTGGGAATGCTAGTTCCCAGACTTTTTTGGCTTCTAGGATTTGTTCTTTTTCTCTGGTGGGGCTGAGCTCCCAGGTGAGTGGAAGGGTGGGCTTGACGTGTTTTAGTAGGGCTTTAAAATCTAGCTCGCCAGTGAGCGGGACGCGGTGATCTCGCTTAGGCCAATAGACATCATGCACGTGGCATCCTACGAGATAGGGTGCCATGGTGGCAAGCCATTCTTCATGCTTGAGTAGGTGGATGTTATTCTTGAGCTGGACGTGCCCGAAGTCATGCCAGTAGCCTACGTAGGGATTGTCTTTGAAATGCTCTTGGAGTTTGATCATTTCAACCTCATTTGGCATGTCTTCAAACCTGCTCCTAGATTCGACTGCGAGTGTGACTCCTACTTCTGCGGCTTTTTCTGCGATTTGTTCGAGTGCTTCTATCGCTCTGGCGTAGTAGAGTGGTGCGATTTTAGTGCGCTTCTTGATGAATTTTTCTTTGAATTTCTCGTACTTTTTAGGTTCATCAACATCGATTTTATCTTCCACCATTTGAGTGATTTTTTTCGTCCATTTCTTAGAGTTCATCGGGACAGACCCCATGTGAAGCACCATGTAGTCTGCATCGAACTCAGCGGCTACGTCCAGGGTTTTGAGAGTCATGTCCATGGCGCGTTTGCGGTCATAGGCGCGGTGGGATGTGTATTCAAATGCATCCGGAGCATCGATCATGACTTCAACTGGTGAGGGGAAGAAGTTATGCACCCCCACGCAGTTAAATTTCCCATCCTTATAGGCGCGCTGGATGCCTGGGAGTTTAGTGATCATCATGCCGTGGGAGAGTTCGAGATTGGTGAATCCCATTTCCACGATTTCATCGATCATAGTATCGCCTTCGACATGGCGAGAGTTATTCCAGCAGGTAGAGAAGCTTAGCATTTTGGTAGGATTATGATGGGGTTTTGAAGTTGAGTGGAGCGATGAGGAAGACGATTTCTCCTTTTGCTTTGTGAGTGGTGAAGTGCTCGAAGAGTTGCTGAGCTGAGCCGCGGTGGTAGGTTTCGAATTTCTTAGTGAGCTCGCGGGCGACGCAGACTTGTTGTTCTGGGTGCTCTGTGGCGAGGATTTCTAGGGTGGAGAGGATGCGGTGTGGGGACTCGAAGAAGATGGAAGTGTTCTCGGATTCTGCGGCTGCGGTGAGGGCTTTACCGCGTTTGCCTTTTTTCACTGGGAGGAAGCCTCCGTAGTAGAATGCGTGGACTGGAAAGCCTGAGCCTACGAGGGCTGTGAGGACGGCGGATGGTCCGGGGAGAACGGTGTATTCGATGTCATTTTCTATACAGGCTCGCATTAGACGGTAGCCGGGATCTGAGACGGCGGGCATTCCTGCATCAGTAATGACTGCAATGTTAGTGCCATTTTTCGCTTTCTCGATGAGTTCGGGTGCCTTCTTGGCTTCGTTATGGTCATGGAGCGCGATGACTGGCTTAGAAATTTCAAAGTGCTCTAACAACGGTCGTGAGTGACGTGTGTCTTCGCAGGTGATGAGATCTACTTGTTTGAGGGTTTCGATAGCTCGCAGCGTCATGTCATCGCGGTTTCCGATGGGTGTGGGGACGAAGTAGATCATGGTTGGTTTGTTTGCTGTTAGATTCTGTTAGAATCCGTTAGAAATAAGTGAGGTGATCTTGCGAGATAGGGTGTCTAGTGCGTCATTTAGTGAGTTATCGCGCGATAGTCTCTGATTATCTCCTACGAAGAATCTGGTTTCACCACTGGATCTTCCAGAGAGTAGGATGTTTGATTGGTTATCGATCAGTTCCCATTTAGCACGGATATTAGCGGTGAGTTCTTCTGCGCGGAGGGTATCTAGACGTGCTGATCTGAACTCGCGGTATTCTATTTTTTCAATGACAACTCTGAGTGTGGCATCAGACTGAGCGGGTGTGGTTACGCTGTAGGCACCATCTTTGTTGATGAAGTGTACGAGTGAATTAGTGGCTTGTGGTGCTAGTTTTATTTCCTGAGTTTTGTTCTCAACCATGGGGACATAGATTGATTGAATGCCTTTGAGTTGCTCAGGTTTAGATCCGCCGAGCTGGTAGCCTGCGCATGAGAACAGAATGGTAGATGTGGCTACGATGAAGCAGAGTTTTAGGAAATGTTGCAGGAAATGTGGCATGATTCATTATTGTCCGATCTCGGCTAAACGAGATTTTGCTTTTTCGCGGAGTGAGCCAGCGGATGACATGCTGAGGACTTCTCGGTAGTAGAATGCTGCAGATGCGTTTTGTCCTTTCTGCCTGTAAAATTCTGCGATGTCGAAGCTGCGCTGAATGTTAGATTTATTCAGTTCGGCGATTTTTGCTTTGGCATCTTTAGCACGTGGGTGGCTAGGATACTGTTGTTGGAGATCTAGGAACACGTTTTTAGCGCTGTCGAGGCTGGCTTTGTTTCGGTTTCCTTTGGATGCTTGATCCATGAGGATAGTGCCGGTGCGGTAGAGAGCCTCAGGCGTGAGACTGCTGTTAGGGTAGCGTTCTTGGACGCCCTTAAACCCAGCAATGGCTTTGTTCGTATCTCCTCTGTCTTGCCAGAGGCTGCCAATGGCGAACTGTGCCTTTGGTGCTTGCTTGGAGAAGGGGGCATTGTCTCTGACTTGCATTAGCATTTTCTGCACGCTTTTTCCTGCGAGCTTAGATTTTAGTCCTACGAAGTTGTGCTTGATGTCGCCACTAGCAGCAGCGAGAGCTACTTCAGATTGCTTCTGAATGGCGGCACTGTAAAGAGAGCTGGAGTTGTATTTCTCAATGAATTTTTGGTAAGCATCAAATGAATCTAACAGCTCGCCCTGAGCGTTGAGTAGGTTAGCTTCTTGAAATCTAGCTTCTGGTGCCTGAGCGGAGAGGGGGTATTTGTTGGCGACTGTTTGAAAGGCTCTTATTGCTGCGTTGTTTTGGCCTGCTGCTAGGTGGGCTTTAGCTTGGGCGAAGGCAGATGCTGCTGTCTGAGAGTTTAATCCTTGGACACGTCCTGTGGCTTCTAGTGGCAGATCTACCTCTGTGCTACATGAGGCGGTGATTGTGATGAAGAGTGCTGCTAAGCTTGCAGGAAGTGTTAAGAAAATGTTTTTCAATTTCATGCCAGTAAACTAAGCGAGAGATACTGAATTGCCAATGAAAAATCTTTCGCTTATGAAATAGTTACTCAAGGGGTCTTCTGGCAACTAACTCATTTTGATTGCTAGATTAGCAATTGGTTCTTCTCCGATGTGCAAACGTGAGTGTAGAAAGAACAAACATTAGTCCTGTTGATGGTTCTGGGACTTGTATGATCTCATAGCGTACATTACGATTGAGGTCAGTTGAAAGGCTGATGTTATTTGAGTCTGCAGACATGATTTGCCAATTCTCAAAGAGGTCAAACTCGTTAATATGACCAGTGAGTGACCAGTCGCCCTCAATGTAGCCTATTCCATATCCATCAGTGCCAGAGGAGACGAGTCTCTGTTTGGATGCGAAGATAGTGCTATCAGCTGTCTGGTGAAGGGTGTATGAATCATAGCCCTCATTGTAAACATCCTCGACGTTGTCTAATGTCGTCTCAACTAGCTGCGTGTCAGCATTGAAAGCATAAAGGGTGTCGCCACCATCATCGATCACATAGTAAACAGCTGTGTCACCCTCGAGCTTCCAGTAAACTTGGGCTGTGCCCCCAATCTCATTTGAGCCGCCAGGGTTTCCAATCACTTGATAAAATCCGAGGTTCCCCTCAGAGTCTTCGTAGAAAAAATTCATCATTCCTTTTTCGATTGTATCTGGAGCTCCGTTTTCTTGTCCGTTATATGACCAAGAAATAGGGGTGCCATAGTGATAAATCTCAGCTAGATCCAAATTGGAACCAGAGGGTGGAATGTAGCTTTCTACAGTGCCTAAAATATTGTTTTCAAAGTCACCTACACCAGGCGCGGATTCTTGCGAAACACGAATAAGTGCTGCCTGGATAGTTAAGTTCAGTGTTAAGACAAAAATAACAGTGAAAGATGGTAAAATGAATTTCATGATAATAAGTGATTTAGTTATTACACACTGAACTTATTAATCCAAGGTTTATATTCCTCAGGGATGGGTGCGGTAAAATTTAGTCTGTCCTGAGTGACTGGATGGGTGATGCTGAGTTTGTAGGCATGCAGCATTAGCCTTCCGGGGTGGCATTTTTGTTTGTTGGCATTGGCATAGATGGGATCTGCTAGAATGGGAGTGCCGATGTGTAGCATGTGGACGCGGATCTGATGGGTGCGTCCCGTGTGAAGATTACAGAGGATGAGGCTGGTATCATTTTCTGGGAGAGTGCCTAGCACATGGTAGTCTGTGATGGCACTTTTCCCAGATCCAGGGTTCACTACTGCCATTTTCATGCGATTCACGGGATGCCTGCCGATGTGGGTGAAGATTCTGTCTTCTGGTTTACTCGGTATGCCTTGGACTACGGTTAAATACTGCTTCTTAGTACTTCTCTCAGCGAACTGAGCCACGAGCTTCTGGTGAGTGGAATTTGTCTTGGCTACTACGATGCAGCCAGATGTGTCTTTGTCTAGGCGATGAACTATCCCTGGTCTCTCCGCGCCTCCTACCTCTGCGAGTTTGCCGTGGCAGTGATGTAGGAGTGCATTGACTAGGGTGCCGGTCTGATTTCCTGCAGCGGGGTGGACTACCATGCCTGAGCATTTATTGAGAACGATGAGTTCTTCGTCCTCGTAAATGACTTCGAGTGGGATGTCCTCTGGCTGGGCATGTTCTGGAGCAGGTTCTGGAATATGGACAGAAATGACATCTCCCGTGAGTGCGCTGGTTTTTGCTTTTGCGATAGATCCATTTACTAGAATATCACCAGATTTGAGCAGAGCTTGAATGCGTGCACGCGTGAGTTCAGGGAGTTCGGAGCATAGATACTTGTCTAGCCGGGGCTTGGTAGTATCGTGAACGGTGATTTTCATGGTCATGTGTGAGCGGTTATTCTTCATGCAGGATGAAAAAAATGACTCTTTTTGGCGTTTTAACGTGTCATTGTCAGTCTTTTCTTCGTAGTGTTTAGACAATGAATCTTACGGATGAGAATATTGCCCACTGCGAAGCGTGTGGCTGTGCTATGGATGTGACTATGATGCAACCATTCACAAATGTCGAGTGTCCAGAATGCGGGGTTCATAATCGGGTCAAAGTAGATGTCGGTAGCTATATTCTGAAGAAACGTCAAGGCGTGGGTGGTATGAGCTTAGTTTTTGGAGCTGTGGATAAGACTCTGAACCGTGAAGTTGCAATCAAAATTCTCAATGAGAGTTACTCGATGGATGAGAAAAGGATCGAACAATTTGAGCAGGAGGCGAAAATTACAGCGGCGATCAGTCATCCGCATGTGGTAAGAGTTTACACGGTGGGGCAAGCATTCCAGAGGTTTTTTATCGCGATGGAGCTAGTGCCAGGTGATAGCTTAGAACAGAAAATGCATGATAACGGGCGACTGCCGGAGAATGATGTGCTGAAATGGGGCCGCCAAGTCTGCGAGGGCCTAAATGCAGCGAATGAAGCGGGACTGATCCACCGAGACATCAAGCCGGGGAATATTTTATTTGATTCGGAAGGGCATGTTAAAATTGTAGATTTTGGATTAGCACTAGTGACGCAGGGTGGGAAGGCTCAGGCTGAAGAAATATGGGCGACACCTTATTATGTGCCGCCTGAGACTCTGGATGTTTTGGAAGAAGATTTCCGGAGTGATATCTATGCGCTGGGTGCCAGTTTATTTCATGCGCTCTCAGGGAAACCACCATTTGATACAGAATCTAGATCTACTACTGAGCTGAAGCAGATCAAAATGAAGCTGCCCTCGCTGAAGACTAGCGCACCGTGGCTGACTGATGAGACGTGTGCTGTCATCGATAAGGCAATGGCATTTGATGCGGATGATAGATTTAGCTCTTACAAAGAAATCATCGATGCTCTTCATCATGCAGAAATGGTGGTTGAGAATGGTGGAATGCAGCCGGCAGGCGTGAGTGCGCAACGATATGAGCGCCGGGAAAAGTCTGGAAAAGGCAAGTTGATCGGAATCTTGGCAGTGTGTTTACTGGCTGTGGGTGGCATCATAGCCGCACTCAATATGGGTGGTGATGATCAGCCAGAGGATGGCGATAGTGCAGGAGACAATCAAATACGTGGAATTGAGGGCAGTGATGATGGTGGAGCGGCAGGTAAAAGACTAGCTAGAGGAATACGAGAAGCGCGGAGGTTTCTGAAGGCGAAAAATTTTAATAAAGCGGCAAATAGCTATGGAGCAATCGCTAGAGATAATCGCTTCAGTATCAATTCAGCCATGTGGGGAGGGCTTCAGTCTTCAATCTTGCACTGGGTAAATGGAAATCCATCTGCTGCAAAGAACGGCTTAAGAATGCTCAGTAGAAGCTATGATGAATCAGTCAAAAGTAGTAAAGTAGGACAGCCTACTGAGCTTACCACAAGACTATTAGAGTCTTTACCTGCGCTTTTGAAAATAGAGAAATTTGATCCAGCTAGGTTACCGGCAGTACAGTCCGAAGTGGATGCGATGCTCACCTTGGCAGCTGCGCTTAAGAACTGGGAGCAGGGGTACACAGATGATGCAGTGAAGTTATTTGATAACGTGGAAAGCTATTCTAGCAAGCCAGGAGTTGATCTTTCAGAAGAGTTTCAAGTTTATGCAAAACTCATTTCAAATTATAAACATGATGTAGCATTGATGCAGCCATTCACGAGTAATTTTTTCCCTAGCTCTGATGCTGATATCAATACGCGTAGAGCACTTCTCACAGAAGCAAAAGGTAAGATTAGAACCAGAGGCAGAACGGTTGAGCACTTTGAGGAATGGTTGATCCAATTGAATATTCACAAGAATAGATTGGCTTATGAGCGACAAAAGGCGGCAGAAAAAGAAGCGGAGACCAAGGTCGAGAATAATCCTAAACCGAATGCTGGCTGGGCGACTTTTTACAAGGAAGTGGAAAAAGATCTGGAGTCTGCAAAGTTCGTTGAAGTGAGCGAGAGATTAAAATTAAAAGCTTTTGAAGATAAGAACTCTAACTTTAAGAAGGAGCAATTAATCTATCTCTGTGAGAAGGCAGAGGGTTTCACTGGGACGCTCAGTGAGACGCTCAGTAAGGGTGTTATTAGAGCGCAGATCACTCTCAAAGATGGTAAAGAATTTGAGAGCTTCACTAACATAGATTCTAAAGGATTCACCGTGAAGGATGAGGATGGCTTAAGAAAAGTGAGCTGGGGTGAGGTAAATACGAAAAGTGTGATAGACCTTCTTAAACTGAGTGTGAATGAGGGAGACTTAAGTCAGTTTGAAAAAAATTTAAGACTAGAGCAAGCGATCGCATACGCTTGGTTAGGTGGTGAGAAATCCAAAGCAAAGTCAGGGGCTGATAGTTTGCAAAAGAATAATCCTATCTTCGTTGACCGCTGGGCAGCCTGTATGAAAGCACTGGATCAATAATACTGCTGGTTTATTAAATTTCTTATACTAACACCATGACCGAGACTTGGACACCCACAACCTGGAAGGATTTTCCTATTTTACAGCAGCCAACCTACACTGACTCTAATGAGCTGAGCCAGGTGTTAGGTTCTCTTTCCTCATTGCCTCCACTAGTGTTTGCAGAGGAGGTGAGGTCTTTAAAAGCTAGCTTAGCTGAGGTGGCGAATGGGAAAGCTTTTATTCTCCAAGGCGGAGATTGTGCTGAGAGTTTTTCGGAGTTTTCTGAAGAACATATTCAGAGTATGATCAAGGTGATGCTCCAGATGGCGGTCACGCTTACCTTTGCGGGAAAATGCCCGGTAGTAAAAATAGGCAGAATGGCAGGGCAGTTTGCCAAGCCTAGATCAGCAGATTATGAGGAGCAAGATGGTGTGAGCCTTCCTAGTTTTCGAGGTGATAACATTAATCAGTTAGAATTTACGGAGGATGCGCGCTTGCCAGATCCGAATCGTTTGAAAATGGCGTATCATCAGTCAGCTGCTACGCTTAATCTGCTCCGCGCTCTGACACGTGGAGGCTTTGCTAGTCTCAAAAATGTTAGACAGTGGAATAGTGATGCCATAGACAATAACGCACTGAGCGAGCAATATGGAGATCTCAGCAGCAGGATTCATGATAGCTTGGAATTTATGGAGTCATGTGGGATCAATGTGGATGATTTTTCTAAGCTCCAAGGCACAGCGATCTATACCTCGCATGAGGCGTTGTTGTTAGATTTTGAACAAGCGATGCTGAGGAAATCTGATGATGGGTGGTATGACCTTTCTGCCCACATGTTATGGATTGGTGAGCGGACGAGACAGCTAGATCACGCACATGTGGAGTTTCTCCGTGGTGTGGAGAATCCTATTGGAGTCAAAGTGGGGCCGACTGCCGATGTGGAGGAAATTGCGAAACTAGCGGATCTGTTAGATCCAGAGAACACTCCAGGGAAGCTTATATTTATCACCAGAGTCGGTGCAGATGGAGCCTACGAGAAACTAGTGACTCTCTTCGAGCGCATGAAGCAGCTCGATAGAAAAATCATCTGGATATGTGACCCGATGCACGGCAACACGGTGAAGGCATCATCTGGGTATAAGACTCGAAAGTTTGAGGATATTCTCTCAGAAGTGCAGGCATTCTTCCGTGCGCATAAGACAGCAGGTACATGGCCTGGTGGTATCCATCTAGAAATGACGGGAAGAAATGTGACGGAATGTACTGGTGGTGCATTTAACGTGTCCGATGAGGATCTCAAAAACTGCTACGACACGATGTGCGACCCTAGACTCAATGCCAGCCAATCCCTAGAACTTGCTTTTCTGATCGCTGAGCAGTTACGGGAAAAGGATAAAGATATTGGCAATAACAGTAACGAAGTTCGTTATTCAAATTAGGATGTGCACAAAATTTAAAGATGAAATGGAACCAGATTTTATAATAAGTGAGGAAAAAGTAGAGTTACTAGCAAAAAAAACTCATGATGAAATAAAGTTTAATAGTGAAGAAGAGTATAATAATTTCATTGAAAAAGTTTATGGGAAATTGAAAGAGCTTGAAGAAATTACTCATCAGCTAGGCTACAAATCAAATTTGAGAGTAAAATCAAATTGCGAGAGTTATGATGTATACTTTGCTGACGGAGTGAGTGCATTTCGGTTCCTTTCCTTTGAGATAATGGAAAAGAAAATGGAATCTAAAAATTTGCTGCTTACCATTTCGAATTGGCTTTTATCCTTAGAGGAGGATTATACTGTTTTTATAACTAACGAGTATGAAGAAACTCTAGATTTTTATATGATGATTGTTAAATCTGACAAGATTTATGGGATGTTTGAAGATGTCAACATAGCAACCCGGTTTGGTTTTTAAGTGTAAAAAATCGAATTATCACTGCTTAGTTATACTAAGCTCTTGCCGTAGTTTTATGATTAGATTTCCACGTTTTGGTAGAGTTTTTGTTCCTTTTCTATCGTGATTTTGTGAGAATCTTATTCTACGATCTGTATTAAATTATCACTACTTACCCAGCCTTTCGTTTTTGAGCGGTCTGCTAGTTGGATGTAGGTGTAGGTGGCTCGGGTGGCTAGGATGTGGCATTCTGAGGCTGGGGGGAGAGTGGTGATGGTGTTGCTGTTAGAGAGGGGCTGTTCTGTTAGGGGGGTGGATTCGGAAATGATGGCTAGGGGGGATGCGGTGAGTTTTTCTTTATCTGGATGCTGGAGGTAGGCGTAGCCACTGAGTGTGCCAGTGATGACTGCGATGATGGCTAGGGTGAGGATGGTGGTGTTTTTCTTAGGCTTGATAATTTTTATGTAAAGAAAGGCGAGGAGTATGAGCCAGAGCGAGAGGCTGAAGGTGATGTAGTAGGTGTTTAGCGAGATGATGCGAATCCAGTCTTGGAGTGATCCGTCTTGGATGTATGAATTTGAGATGATGCTGTCGTGCTGTCTCTGGAGAAGCTCTAAATTATGTTTTGCTCTGCTGTGGTAGGGATCTAGGTGAAGTACGCGATGATAGGATGCGGCTGCGTTTCCTGGCTGGTCTAGTTTCTGCTGACAGTTGCCGATGTTGTAGAGGATGTCGGCAGACATTGCAGATGGGTCAGGGCTGTTAGACTGCTGAGCTTGGTATTGTTTGAGTGCTTCTTGGTAGTTTCCATTTTTCCAATGAGTGTCTGCTGAGGCATCACTTAGTTGAGGGTAGATAAAAAAGAGGAGTATAGTGAGTTTTTTCAGCGCTTGAATGATCGTGTTTTTGCGCTTGGCTGAGAGCTTGATGGGCTGGTCTGGCTTGTAGCAGTGGTCATCTCGGAGTTGCTCTATGTCTTTGAATTCGGGGTGCTTTTCAGTGTTCACCCAGCGCTGGATGTAGTTGCTGGTGGCCTTGAGGAATGCTTCGCCTTCTTGGGTTTCTAGTTCGGTGAGCGATTTGTTTTGGATGATTTTATGTGATTGATTGAGGCGGTAGGCTCGGTGCTTTTGGAATGCGTATTTGAGGAGGAGAAGTAAGCAGATGAAGCCTGGAATGATGTGAACGAGCGCACGCTGTAGGGGTATGTTTTTATACCATGGCTGGGGGCTGATTTTGGCTCCGGTGATGATGCCTAGCATTTGCTCAGATGAGTTTGCTGAGTTCGTGATGTCCGTTGAAGCTGAGTTAGGGGTAAGTTTTATGTTGATAGGAACTCCAGGGTGGGTGAGAGTGCGGTAGGCTTTGAGATCTGGGTCTAGGTAGCTGAAACTGAAGCCAGGTGTGGAGGTGGCGGGGCCGGTGTTGGTGGGCTGGATGAGGTAGGAGAACTGGGCGAAGGCATTGATGTTCTTGCGCATCTCTCCGATGTCGCGTTTGCTCTCAGAGATGAGTTTCCAGTGTTCGGCATTGGTGAGGGATGGGGGAGTGATTTCGGAAAATTTACCACGCCCGTAGAGTGAGACTTCTGCTTTGATTGATTCGGTAGTTTTGAGCTCTGCTTTGCTTTCTATCTGCACGCTCATTTGAAAATTTCCTACATCGCCATTGAAGTCAGCAGGAGGGTTTGGTGGTAGTTCTAGGATGTCTAATTCAATGCTGTTAGAGAGTGGGAAAATTTCCTGCGTTTCTATGTAGTTTCCTCTGCGGCCTAGCATGGAGGCGTGGTGGACGATGCGTGCCTTGAAGGGACCTATGATGGCTTTTCCTGCCTTGGTTCCAGAGACGGTGGTGTGAAATCTGCCTACTTGGTATTTTTTACCATCGATGACCACATCGCCATTGATCGATCTGATGTCTGGGGTTTCAAATCTCCACGCAGTAGCATTCTTTTTTTCGCCAGTGGGTAGTCCCCATTGTGCTACGTTGATCGATTTCGGGAGATAAATTTTGTATTCGAGTCGGGTTGGCTCGTTAGGGAATAGTGAGGATTTATCCGCGATGAGCTGGGTGTAGTAGGGGTAAGTTTTTCTAGTGGCACCGCGCGGATTTTTTACATCCTTAGAGTTCACTTCTTTCTGTGTGAGAGTTTTTCTATCTCTGACTGTTAGAGTGATCTGGTCTGAAACATCGCTCGGATTATCTGGTGTGAATGTGGTGCTTGGGATGGTGAATGTGCCTGGGTTAGGTGAGTTGAAGCGATAGACTAGTTGGAAGTAACGTTTGCCTCGCTGTGCGATGACGTTAGTGTCGTAGAGCTGGAAGAAGGCACCATCTACGTTGATTTTTGTCCGGACAGGTGGCTGCATAGTCCGAGAGGTGACTTCTATGACGAAGGTGATGTAGCAGTTTTCGCCAGTGATGAGATTCCGTGATGAGGCGATGCTGTGGACTTTAGCGACGGAGGTGCTAGCGGATAGCCCTAAGAATGTTAGGCAAATGATGGAAAGAAGAATTCTCATGAGTTACCAATCGATAGCTGGACGGTTATAATAGCCTCTGCCGGATTTTAGAGGTTTCTTGCGTGTGTCAGAGTGTTTTTTGAGAAGTTCGAGAGCTTCTTTTTTGTTGTTAAATTTAGCAGGTCTGTCGCTTTTGGCATCTGCTTTGTTTGGCTGTTGAGGTTTAGCGTTATCTTCGGGTTGATCACCGTTCTCTTCTCCAGGTTGCTGATTTGAATCAGAATCTGATTTTGAGTTGGGGTCTTGCTTGTTCTTCGGGTTGTCTTTATTTTTTCCGTTTTTACCTCCGTTATTGTTCTTGCTGTTAGTATCATTTTTCTCTTTTCCTTGGTCACCTTCGTTGCCTTCATTGTCGCCATCTTGGTTTCCTTTGTTGTCCTCATTTTTAGGCTTGTTGGGCTGGTCGTTCTCGCCTTCCTCATTGCCATCTTTTTTGTCGTCTTTGTTTGCAGAGTCTGGATCTTTTTTGGGTTTATCTTGGTTTTCTTTTTCTTGTTGTTCTTGCTGCTGCTTCTTTTCTTGAGCGATGGTTTCACGCGCGTCTTGGATGGCTTTGATGACTGACTCGGTTGCGTTTTTGTTAGATTGTGCGGAGGTGTGCTGGGGATTTAGTTTTAGTAAATCTTGGTAGTGTGTGACGGCATTTTCTAAGCCTTTCTCCATGGTGTCTAGCTTGGCGTTTTCGAGATTGCCACTACGGATTTGGTCTTCGAGATGCTTGGTGAGGTCTTTTCCTTTGGGGACTTTTATGTTGGCGGTGTGTTGCTTGAAGAGGGTGTTGGCTAGATTGTATTGGGAAATGTTCTGGATGTTTTGTTGGTCAGTGATGAGTGCTTGGCTGTATTCTTCAGTGGCTAATGCGTAGTCGCCAAAGCGGTATGCTGCCTGTGCGATGGCGAGCGAGAGTTTGGCATGTTCATTTCCTGTTGTCCCTTCTCTAGCTTTTGTTAGAAAAATGATGGCCTCTGGGTAGTTCTTTTTTTCGAGCGCTTTGTATCCTGCTTGTTCTAGTGCGGGGCGGTTGAAATATTGCTTAGTCATCTCATCTATTAATGAGACATCATCCGCGCGGCTGTTTGTGGGGAGCATGAGAAAGCTCACTGTTAGCAGAGCAGGGAAACTAGATTTAAAACGAGCATTTAATAAGGCACTGAGCATAAGGAGCAGGATGCCAGGTGCGAGAAACCATTGATAGAGTTCTCTGGGGATCTGGACTTCTCTTCCTTCTTGTTCGTATTTGGTCATGCTCTGGATGGCTTGTGCGATGGCTTTTTCTGGTTGGGTGTTGATGTTAGTATAGACTCCGGAGGTGTCTCTTGCAAGCTGACGTAGGATTTTGTCTTGGAGTTTTGTGTGAACGACTTTGCCTTGTGTGTCACGGTGAGGTTCCCCGTTGATGAGGATTTTCCCGCCAGCTTCTGTGCCTACTCCGATGGCGAATATCTGGACGTAGGATTCTTTGGCGAGGCGCGTGATTTGATCGATTTCATCGAGTGTTTCTGTACCATCAGTGATGAGGATGAGAGCGTTGGCTTGCTTGCCCGCACGCTGGAGCGTGTTGATGCCTTCGTAGAGTGCTTCCTTGAGATTAGAGCCTGCAACGTGGGCTGATCCAGGACCGAGATGCCCAAGTTCCTCGATGATGGATGGGTGGTCGATGCTGAGGGAAGTGATGACATTGGGGCTGCCTGCGAATGCCATGATGCCGATGTGATCATCCGGGACTGAGCGGATGAGGTTCACTGCGAAGGTGACGCCGCTGTCTAGTCTGTTCGGCTGGACGTCCTCACAGAGCATGGAGAGTGAGGTGTCCATGGCGATGAGGATATTGCGAGACTGGATTTTCTCACGGCTAACAGATTTCCCAGCATAAGGTCTGCTCATGGCGATGATGATGCAGGCGAGGCCGAGTAGGGAACACGCTAGGGAGAGCCAAAACTTGAGTGGCTTGGTCTGGATGACGAGTTCAGCTTGGTGTTTTTCTGATACAAATGCGGACCAGATCTTGGCTCTATTTCTACGCATGAGTATCACCACTAGCACGATGAGCGGGATAATGATGAGGGTAGCGAACCAGGCTGGATAGAGAAATGACATGGGTAAGGTTACTTAGCTAGGAGTTAGCTAGGAGCTGGGGGTGGCGTGATGGTGGTGAGGAAAATGTAGAGCAGCGCGAAGAGTAGGGCAGCAGCGGTGAACCAGCTGTGGTGTTCATCTTTATGGCTGATCACGCGTTGCTTGCGAATGGTTTTTTCTAGATTGTCAATGCTGGTGAGTGCATCGCTGAGGTCTTGGGTGCTGAGTGCGCGGTAGTATTGTCCTTTGGTCTCGGCGGCTATTTTTTTCAGAGTTTCTGTGTCAAATTCTTGCTCAGGGTATCGCTGAATGTGGCGGGGGAGCCTGCCATCCTTAGAGCCTATCGCCACGGTGTGAATCTTGATGTTCTGCAGAGCCACTGCTTGAGCAGCCTCGAAGGGGGTGATGGTTCCTGAGTTACTTGATCCATCTGTGATGAGGATGATGATGCGAGATTTGGTGTCTTTGTATTCTAGCAGGCGAGTGGCAGCACTAGAAATGGCTGAGCCTATCGCGGTGCCGTCATCGAGTTCTTTATCCGGTTTTATTTCTTCTAGCTTGTTGATTAGGAAGGCGTGATCCAGCGTGACAGCTGCTTCTAGGTAAGAACGCCCTGCGAATGAGACAAATCCGATACGGTCATAGGGGCGCGATAGGACGAAATTTTTAATGGTTTGCTTAGCAGCTTTCATGCGAGAATTTCCACCATACTGTGCTTCTCTGGCTTCCATGGAGAGTGAGATGTCAATGGCGATCATGATGTCCACTCCACTGGCTTTTTTATCACTATAAATGGTCTTGGTCTGAGGTCTGGCCAGCGCGATGGCGGCAGCGGTGACGCAGAGAATGAGGGTGGTTAGTTTCACGGCTCCTGCTATGTCTCTGGGTTTGGTTCCCAGCGAGCCTATGATTGAAAGTGAAGAAAATGTGATGCTAGCAGGAGTACCGAGCTTGCCCCTGAGCATGAGTAGGGGAGGGATAGCCAGCAAGAGTAACAGCCACCAGGGGTGGGCGAAGCTGAAGTTTTGGAGAAAGGCGTTGATGTCGGTTTAGATTAAATTTTAAAGCTAGGCTATGTTCTTGGGGACAGTGGAGTCTATCCCTCTGAGAAGCGATTCTGTGAGCTGGATCAGTTTGTTTTTCTCAGCTGGGAGATGCTGGTCTGGTGAGTATTTATGTTCAGCGAGAGCAGTGAGGTAGGTGGCGAGTTTCTCGCGAGCTGACTCGGGAAGCTTCTCTAGGTCTTGGTGGTCTGCGATAAATTCTTGGTGAGTTTGGAATAGCGATAAATTACGAAATTGTCCTTGTAAATATTCTCTGGTGAGGAATGAGAGTTCGATAGTGAGTTCATTGCTATCTTGGTTATTTTCTTTCGCAGATTGTTCAATTTTTTTTAAACGAGTCAGTGCATTCTTAAGGTAGTTAGCGGCAGTGGGTGAGTTTTTCTTATGCTTGATAAACGCGAAAATGGCCCAAATTATTAGGACGCAAATGATAGCAAGTGAGATCCACTGCCAGCCAAGTAATAGCGGAGCTCTCTCAGGGGTTTCTATAATGTCTTCGATTTCTGGCATGTTGTGTCTGTGTTTTAGCTTATTTATAGAGCGGGCGATAGATCTGAAAAGGAAGAATTTCTCTGCTAGAGAGATACTTTTTTAAAATTAGTGAGTATTTTTAAAATTATGAGATTGACGTATATAAGGAATACTGTAATTTCAACTTGTTATGCAAATTACCCCCCATAAAAATAAGATATATAGAGCTAGCCTCACAGCTGGTTTAGTGGCTTTAACTTCAAGCCTATCGATGGCAGACACTCCTACAGTAGCGAACCTCTCAGGTGATGCTGTTTCAGGCTCTACGATTTATATTGTAGATCCAGCCAGTGTTACCACCCCGAAGGAACTGCTAGTCACTTCAGATACTTCACAGTTAATCAACGCGCTTGGCGGGGATATTAACTTTGCTGGAGGAAATGTTGAACTATATGCCGCGAGCGATGGCGCTTCACTTGCAGATTTCGCTAATGCGCAGCATGTAGAGTTAGCACTGAACTTTGGCAATGGTCAGCAAGTGACTCTCAGCAGTCTTAACGGTCAAGACTGGTTCAATACAGCTAGCAATAGTTATAATACGACTTTTGGAGCTGATAATCTAGCGAACCAGTGGTTTAATGATTACGTAGATGAGCTCAACACTTTTCCTACGCTAGCACCTTACACAGCAGATCGTGAGAGTTTGTTTAATTCATTTAGAGATAATGGCGGATTCCAGCAGCAATCAGACCCTAACATTAGTTATGTGGAAGCTGATGGTTCTGAAGTGAGAGTTGGTCTTGGTGGATTCATTGATATCAAGCCGAGAGTCACTTCTCTTATTGCAAATTCTACAGGACTCCCTGAAGCATTAGTGAATGGTCTTATTCCAGATGGTATCCAATCAAGTGAAGTTGTTCTCATTGATGGTGTTGCAAGTTATGGATTTAATGCCGTATCGAGTGGCGTCGTTCTTGATGATGGAGTGGACTCTTATAACGCAACTTATGAAGTAAGCCAACCTGTTCCAGAGCCATCTAGTGCGATGCTCGTTCTATTGGGTGCAGGTGCCATTACTCTCAGAAGGAAAAGATAATTTTTAATTTTAACTAGTTATAAAAAATGTGGAGCAGCGCGAGTTGTTGCACATTTTTTTTGCTATTTATTAGATAGAATTTTGATCACTGCTTGGATGGCTTCTTTTTCATCGCAGATGTCGTGGTGTTTTCGGCTTAAGATCTTAAGAGCTTAAGGAAGGTGAATGCTGTACTACGCAGCAGTGCCATATATTCTCTGCTGTATTCCCTTTAAGTATTCCAGAGCTATCTTCATTCCAGACTACATTGTACGACTACGTAGGTGGCTACTTATATGGGGGTGCCATTCTTAGTGATGTCGCTGTTCTTATCACTACTCACACTTTCACCCCAGTACATCCTTCTGCAAGTCCCGATAAGAATACATCACACCGCTATCTATCTTCTCAACACTTCGCCCGCTTCCAAAACTAGAACTAAGTCCACGCATCTTCTTGCCGCCACTCTTCCGCACAGATTTACCAGGAATCCTATCCTTCACGCGCTCAAAAAACGCATTCACAAACGCCTTACTCCCGATCACCGCACCATCCGTAAAATACCGCGTCTTACAACGCAACATTTCTGCCCGGCTCAGCGCACCATTCTTCTCTAAAATTTCATCAATTTCCTCTCGGCTATAACCTCTCCGCCGCTTGTGTCTCTTACTAGCTCTCTGCCCCTGCACCATCGGTAGCGTATCCTGCTCCGCCTCTGCACCCTCCTCAGCCATCAATATCCGATACCTCTCCAGCACTTTTGCAGGAGCAGAGGTAAGTTTTTCAACCTCCGCTCCAGCCCTATCAGATCCCTGATATAATCTAACATAACCCTCCACTGCCCGCACATCACCAGCCACCGCCTCCGCATAACTACACCATCGATAATTCTTACTGTCATCTGCGGACGACCGTGAGGAAGTGCAAGCTAAACCAGCGGACGACCGTGAGGAAGTGCAAGCCAAACCTGCGGACGAGCGTGAGGAAGTGCAAGCCGTTAAACCAGCACGTAGAGGATTCAAATCAATATAAGCCGCCACCATCCTCGCAGCACTCCCAGCACTCACCGCAGTAGCGCTATACCGTTCCTCCCACAGCGTACCTCGCCTGCCATGTAACTTATTATACCAGCGGCTAAATCTCTGTTTCAGAGACTTCATAAACTCAGACATATTCCCCATCCGATAGGTGTATTTCTCCTTCAGTTCCCGCATCGCCTTAGTCGCCTGATTCTTATTGAGCAATTGCATCTGCTTCCGCACCTCCTTCACATAAGCCACAGAATAAATCCCGCTCAACTTAGCCAGAAACTCCCCATCACTCATCTCTTGTCTCATTTCTTCAATCCCAGCCTGAGGGGGGATTTCCAGCAAAATATGGAAATGATTCGACATCAAACAATACGATAAAACCTTCACCCCACAAAATTCCTCATACATCCGCATCATCTTCACAAAGGCTTCCTTCTCCACCTCACCAAGCAAAAACTCCCGCCCCACAATCCGCGAAGTACAATGCATAATCAGCGCAGATTCCCCACTAAAACCCGACAAAAATAACGATCTATTAGTTTTCATAACTAACTAGTAACAAAAGGAAGGGGAGTAAGCAAGGAGTGTCTCTTATTATTTGTCTGCCTATTTATTTCTTTGCCTATTTATTTCTTTTGGCCTATTTATTTGATTTATTTGAACAATTTGTCTGCCTATTTATTTGAACAAAAAAACTACGACCGAAAATTGGAAAAACTAAACAGCCATAATTCGGTTTTTAACAGTTTATTTTCTGGACCCCTTCGCTTTTTCTACTCAGTCGTGCTGAACCCTTTGCTTTTTTCATCAATATCAATTTTCTCTTCCTCTATTTTTTTAAGCATCTCAGTAATAACTGGATCTAGATTTTTTACATTTTCGTTATTATCAATACTAGTTTTTACCTTCACTCTTTTAACTTTGAATAATGGATTATATTCAAAATTCAATTTTAATTTATTTTCGTTACACAAAATTAAAAGTTTTTTAATATGTTTGGTGAACAAGGGGGCAATATTTTTATCAGATGCTAATACATCAGATTTCATCATTCTGTTTGTATACAATGTAATTTCTGTGTGTTTTAATTTTGATAATTTTGAGAGAATAATTTTACTGCCATCTTCATTTTTTCCAACCACTTTGTTGTCCCACAAATAATAGAAATTGAAATCTTTATCATCAGGAGCAACACTTCCTACCTCGACGTTATTCTTTAATTTTACGAAGTAGCTAATTGTAATGATCTTCGATTCATTTATTTTACCCTCGGAGAATCCATTTAACAGTGTTAATAAAAAAATAATGAAAATTTTCATATCTTATATGTTAAGGTTGTATTGCTGTGCCTCCCTGCAAATGTTTAACATTATTCTGATTATCAGGTATTTGATTAGCTTGAGGTATATCTACTTCTGCTCCTGTAGTGATAGGGACTATACACTAGGGAGAAGAGCTAAACATTGTTCTCTATATTCTATGCTCTGTGCCGCCCTGAGTTGCTTTT
>CAKZMG010000271.1 GCA_937128235.1 uncultured Verrucomicrobiales bacterium | reverse complement strand
CCTCGTGGCGCATGGTCAGCACCGAGCCAGAAAGTAGAGATCGATGTCAGGCTCGATGAAATCATCATCAAATCACTCCAAGAAAATCCAATAGAACGTTATCAAGCAATCAGTGAAGTCAAGACAGACATTGATAGCGTAAAAACCTCCACAGGCGGTGGACCTATTCCTCTTGGAGCAGCTGTAGAACCATTACCATCCACCTCAAGAAGAGCCTCTGGAGTAGCCAAGCCACGCTCAGCCCCAGATCAATCTAGCTCTTATACAGAAAATCATTCCTCCGCTGAGATGAACAGTGCAGCACACACTGCCAATATGGATGCCTTCGTAGAAACCACCAAGAGCACGAACAAAACCATGCTTCTGCTAGGCACCTTCGCCATCCTCACACTCGGTGCCATTGCTATCTATGTAGGCGCATTTAAGAAAGATGGCGACACCTATAATACCGTCAATAATACCACCTACCAAGAAATCCAGAACAACTACTTTTCCCAAATTATTGTTAATGGCACCACGACAAAAGAGGATCTAGAAATGGTGCAAGGCATCAAACCCTACGGAACAATCTTCGTAGGAATGTCCAAGAATCCCCTCACCCTAACAGAAGCTCAAGATCTAGCCAAACGCACCGGCTCCACCATCCTAGACTACACCACAAGCCAGCCCAACAAGCCAGCTCCGCTAAACATCTGGCTAAAATCCAGCTTCGCCCTCCAACAAAAAGCCTGGGTAAAACTCCATTCTCAGCATCAAGTCATCGATGCCGAAGCTACGCTCGGAACAGCGGAAGCTGAGGGAAAATATAACGTTCTACTATCCTGGCAGGGACCAAAGGAACAGATGCTGAATGCGGAGAGGGAGGAGTTTAAAGAGAAGAAAACTATGGCGGATGATGGAAATGAAACAGAGCTAAGAAAAGAACCCGTCACACATACTAATGCACGATATGTGAGAATTGAGCTCTTAGGCGAATCTAAAACTCTAACACTAGCAGAAGTCGAAATCTTTTCCAATGGTCAAAACATCGCAAAAAATGGAATAGCAACTCAATCATCCCGATATTTAGGTTGTGTTGCAAGTAGAGCAATTGATGGTAACACAAAAAGTAATTGGGATAGTTTATCACACACCAAAGAAAAGAAGCTTAATCCCTGGTGGATGGTAGATTTAGGCAAGCCTTTACCGATTGAAGAAATAAAAATTTGGAACAGAACAGGCAGTGACACCAATATTAGATTAGATAAGTTTTCTCTTATTTTATTGGACGAAAACTACATTGAGTTTTATAGAAAAGATGGAATTCAAGCCCCAATACAATCCGTCACGATACCCTTTTCTGAACTTAATGCCAAGATTAGTTACGATCGTGGTGTTGTTAATTCAATCGATCCAGCCAGAAAATATTGGTTACTTGATGATTCCCCTCACATTTATTTCGAGAATTATGCTCCAGGAAAATGGCAAGAAACAGATAAAGGGAAATCAGTTTACCGCTATGTTGAGGTGAAACGAACAGACGATGTAATTGAGCTGCATGATGGTAGCAGAGGGTATTCCATGCGTTTATATGAAAAAACAAGCGAACTCCGTACAAATGTGAGCAATCCCTTCAATACATGGCAATCAGGTAAATGGGTAGCCTATCCGCCCAAAAATACTGATTCAGTTGCTAGAGAAAATTCCCCATTACCCGATTCCATTCCAAGCATTAATGAAGGTGATAAAAATCCGCCACCAACTGTAGCAGAAAGTATAGATCCCACCCCCACCAAACGAACCCTAACAAACAGTCAAGGTCGCAAGCTTGAAGTTGAGCTTCTTTCTGCAACCGCCACCCACGTTAAAGTCCGCCGTCTCAAGGACAGCAAAGAATTTGAACTCAAGCTCAATACCCTAAGCCAACAAGACCAAGAATTTATCACAGACTGGAGCACTCCAAAACCAGCGGAAAAAATAATCCCATCACCCATCATTGCTGATGAAACAAATCAGCCCGCTCCGGAACTTCCTGCTAAGCTCATGTCATTTGCAAGTGCTGAACAACTATTTCTAAGCAGACAGAAAAGCCTCTGGAAATCACGGAGAAGGGCAATCGCTAAGGCTAAAAGAGATGCAGCTCAGTGGCATGCTGCTGAAAGAACACAC
The DNA here is from genome assembly GCA_937128235.1 of uncultured Verrucomicrobiales bacterium. GTDB lineage: Bacteria > Verrucomicrobiota > Verrucomicrobiia > Verrucomicrobiales > Akkermansiaceae > Rubritalea. The sequence goes on along the minus strand of CAKZMG010000271.1, from coordinate 5,822 downwards.
GGTAGTGCGCTGCTGAAGATTTCTCAGCAGTATCTGGCCCACCTCAACACCCTAGCAGCATCAAAGCCCTCCACAGACATGAAACGAGTCCAGACAGCTATTGCATTCCTCACAAATGAATACATTCCTTCTACCAGAGCTCAGCAAAAATGGCTAGACACCCCGCTCTACCATTCTATAGCTGGAAAGAAGAAAGCCCTCTGGCCCGCACCTCCCATCTTTCCTATCAATGGGGCGGTAATAAACAGCGTACCTCAAGTTCGACAACTGCACAACTACTGCGGGCCAGCATCTGCATCCATGGCTGCAAGGTACTTTGGGAAATTCGCTGATCAAGAAATGCTAGCCCAGATGTCTTCTAAGAAATCAGCAAAAAATAAAGGCACCAGTACAACCGATCTTGTGGAATCTCTCAATAGGCTTGGCTTAAAATCTACTCTCGTAAATAACCTCATTCCTAACAATACTGGCGGGAAAAAACTCTCAAAATCCGACACTATAGACTTAGCGAAAACGAAAGGATTTACGATGATAAAAGGTAACATCGATAAGCGATCACCTGTCATCATCACAGCCAAACCTGATAGTGGTGAGGGTCACTTCGTCTGCGTCATTGGTTACGAATACAAGGATGAAAAAACTTACATCTACTACCGAGACCCTAACACTAACCCTGGAGAAATGCCCACTAGAATGGAGCTAAAAGCCTTCGCGGATTATTGGTGCTATCGCGGTAGGGGAAAATATTATCTCTCAGCCATTACTTTTGAAAATACTTACCAGAATGCAAACCTGTGCAATGCAACCAGCCCAGCTGTTCTACTTCCTGAAGGTACTCTTGCATCAGGAAAAAGAATCCTCGCGGCACTACTTGCAAACGATGATGAAGAACAATGGACGGAAGCAGAGCTAATCACTCACACCAATCACTTAGACATTACTCCGACCATCAGTAATCTAGTGGATAGAGACATCGCATCATCTAAGAGGCATAGCGAGATCCACGCTCTTAATAACTCACTCAAAATAGTGAAATCCAGACTCATGACCAATCAGCCAGCCATCGCCCTGATTGAGCCAAAGCACAAAACTAAACCAATACTCATCCTCGGCTATAATGATGATAAACGCCAGCTGACTATACTCAAGAGTCCCACAGAAAAACCTGAGACTATCGGCTATGTGGAATTTTGTAAAATCTGGACCATTCGATTTGAAAAAAACTATTACCAGCAACTCATCGTCTGGACACCAAAAACCAACCCAGACATCTAATTTTAACCATTACAAATCAATCCCAACACTCCTACGATGAGCATGCCAATGTATCCGCTTAAATGTTTCCTCCTAGACCGCCAAGCCCGCTACCACTCAGACGGTGAGCGCGTTTATCTGATAGCAGGTATGCCAAGCCCAGACAACAACAGCCTCAAACTTCATGTCATCGACTGGAAAAAAATCAACCCAATCGATCAGTAATAAATCAACTAACTAATGACCAAAAAAAGAATTCAGCATTTAATTATTCGATTAACGACTAGCTTATTACTAGTGCTATTTACCAGTTGTAGCTTGCTCACTGCTCGACCAAATTCAGAGATCGAGAAATCAACTTTTGCAATGGAAAGGAAACACGCAGCTTCTAAATATAAAAACACCTATTACTCTTGATTGGTTTTCTCTTTAAGAGCTAAAAAATAAACATTCTAAACCCATCACCATGAACAAATACCAAGTCCACTGCCCAAGCTGCCATACATCCTTTCAAGCGTCTGATGAACATGTTGGGGCATCGACTCAATGCCAGAACTGCCAATCTTACTTCACCATCCCCACTCGTGAGCAAGCGATAATTTTAACACCAACGCAGCAACCAGACCAAGCTGCCACCGTTCCCAAATGGTACAAGACCCTTACCATCATGGGACCCCTATGCGCTTGTTTACTTTTGATAGGTGGCGGAGTGGTTTACTGGATTATTAATAACAGGACTAAAACAATAAATACAGATGTATATGACACAGATATGATTTCAAAAGAAGCTCCTACTGCTACACCAGAGCCTGAGAAACAGGCGGAAGTCAGTCATAATATTGAGAACCCGAAAGAAGAAACGGAAGTTGAAGATGAAAACCCCACCGAATGGACAGAATGGTGGCTCAGAGATGACCAACATGTCCCTCGTTTCAGACAAAAATCTAGGCAAGGCTACCTTGGCTTGGATGTACAAATAGATTGGAAAAAGAACGGTAACATTCTTAGTGCACGCTACCTATTCATGAAGCTAGATGAAGAAGACTCCTCACTAAGATTTGCTCAATGGTGGGGAGATAAAACATTTCTGATCAGTAAACATCGTCAGTTAATTGCAAACAATTATAAACTTCTAACATTCAGAGTCATCATAAACCCACATAATAAAAAAACTTTAATATACTCAGGCTCTTGGATCCATAACAGGTATTATGAAAAATACTCTGCAAAGCTACAACAAAAGGGAATAAGAATTGCAACCAAGGTTGACTCTGCATTACTTAAATAATTTCTCTTTAACAATGACACTCACCGGCTATTGAGCAGAATAGATTGAGCTATAACTGAAACTGGATACCAAGAACTCATTATTATGAAGTGGCTCCGTTTTACAGGGCCACTTCATTGAAAAAATAAAACAATTTGCTCGCTATATTAACGTTTCAATCAACTTATTTCCTATAATTAGGGCTTAACTTTACGCGTATGTCATATCATGGTAGATTGATAACCATGATAAACCATCACAATAAATCATCTCAAATTGGTGAGCGCTTGGATCATTTCCTGTTGGAGGAGGAGATAGGAAGAGGTGGATTTGGGGTTGTTTACCGTGCCTCGCAAACTAAGCCTATTCAGCGAGAGGTAGCTCTGAAAATACTCAAGTCCGGGATGGATAGTGGGGAAATCATGACGCGGTTTGAGGGTGAGCGACAGGCTCTGGCAATGATGGATCACTCTGGAATCGCTAAGGTGTTTGATGCAGGAATCTCAAGTTCTGGTGCTCCCTATTTCGTGATGGAGTTAGTGCATGGCTATTCTATTACGCGGTTTTGCAATGATCACCAGCTAGATACTTCGGAGAGACTGGAGCTGATGTGCCAGGTTTGCTCAGCTGTTCAGCACGCGCATCAGAGAGGTATCATTCATCGTGATCTCAAACCATCTAACATTCTTGTTTCACGAGGTAAGGATGATGAGGAAGCGCAGGTAAAGATCATTGATTTCGGTATCGCAAAAGCGATTGAGGAAAAATTTACTCAGGAGACGCTCGTGACTGCTCTCGGGCAGATGCTGGGCACACCTCAATACATGAGTCCTGAGCAGGCTGGTGGGATGGATCAGGATATTGATACGCGGAGTGATATTTATTCACTCGGGGTCATCCTCTACGAGCTTCTTACAGGTTCTCCACCGCTTGATGCAGAAGCTCTACGCAGTGCCTCATTTTCAGAGATGCATCATATGATTTGTGAGGAAATACCGCCGAGACCGAGTGCTAGGATTGCTAGCGCTCTGACAACACTGGATGAACTTGCAACCCAGAAAGAACTGCGCAAACGCCGCTCTCAGCTAGCCAATGATCTAGACTGGGTGATCCTAAAGGCACTGGAAAAAGATAGGGAGCGACGCTATGTTTCTGCTGCTTCACTGGCAGAAGATCTCACCAGATACTTAAGTGATGAGCCTGTTCTAGCATCGCCTCCTAGCCGTATTTATAAGATACGTAAATTTGTAAAACGTAACCCTGCGAGCACGATTGCAGCTGCTATAATTCTGGGCGGATTGATCGTGACGCTTGGTGCTCTGACGCGTGAGCGCACTGCCATTGCTGAGAGAAATACTGCATTATCAAAGAAGAATGCATTGCTGATGGAGTCACGATTGAATATGGCGAATATGGCATCTCAGAAAGGTGACTGGGAGAAAACGATACGTGTGATCGACGAGGCACTCACCTTTGAAAATGCTGACTCCATGCAGCTACGTTTAGATAAGCTACGTGCTTTAGTAGCTGTGAACCGAGTCGCAGAAGCGCGCGATCTACTCACACAAATTCTTGAGGAAAAGGATACCAATCCAAAACATCTCGGACTGCTCACTCTCTGGAAAGCTGAGTTTGCAATGATTCAAGATGGTGCTAAAAATTCTAAACAACTGATGAAGCAAGCTATCAACTATGGTCTGGCTTCAGAAAATCAACATTACGCTGAAGGTCTGTTGGCTAGGAAATCTTTAGAGAAAATAGAGCATTTCAAAAAAGCACTTAAGGTCAGTCCATTTCATCATTCTGCAAATGTGCGGATGACGATGACGTTGATTCTTCTGGGACGCTTTGAAGAGGCTGAAAAACAACTACACTTTATCAAAGCAGCATTTCCTCAAGATCCTTCTAGTGACATCATGCAAGCAATCATTTATTCATTTCGTGGTGAGGAAGAGCGAGCTATCGAACTGATGGAAGCAAGGAGTATAGATGAAAACCATGATTTAGAAATCGCCAATATGATAGTGGATGGAATCAGTAGTTTCGGAAAAATAGCTCGTGATAGATGGGATTTAGGAGGGGCTACAAGCATGAATGCAAATGTTCTAAAAAGCATGAAGGTGGCTTCGAGACTGCGCTCTTTTCAAGGAGGGAAAGAACGTAGTGAAGGAAGCTTGTATTTATTTGACGCTGCTGAACTAGAGGACTCCCTAGGTGCATTAATAGCCGCAAGTAAAGACATCAGTCTGATGAAGCTTCCCATGCTAAACAGTGGTAAGCGCGCTGTGAGCCGGCTCCAGAAAGCGGCTGAAAATCATCCAGAGTGCTTCATGCATTTCATGTGTGGCATCACGGCAATCAGTTATGCTGATCGTTCTAAGAAACCTTCATATTATAACCACCTCGCCTGCAAGTCATTTGAGCAAGCTATTAAACTGCCCTCACTCATTCCTGACTTACAGAAAGAGGCAATGTATGCTTTAGGGATGAGCTATGCCATCTTGTTTGTAGGTGATATGGAAGATGAAGGATTTAGGAAGAAGATGATTGATGCCTTTCGTAAGCGTCTGGAAATGGGGAAACCATTTAAAAAACATCAACTAGAATTGATGTATAACTGTAGTAAAAACAGTAAAGAAACGTCCATGTGCCGATCAATACTGGAGCTTCAATTAGAGATGTCTCCAGACAATCATGAACTATCTAACAAATTGGCAGAGATTGAGAATATGAGTGGAAATTTCGCGAAGAGCCTTAACCTAGCCAGAAAAGCAATGCTTATTGAGACCGACGATGCCGAAAAAACATCATTGCAGAAATTGATCGACAAAAATCTGGATCGTATCAGAGAACTTGAGAACGAATAAATTACTCAAGACTACCTCTTACTGAAAATCCGCGTGAACCAATTATCGGATGTGACGTCCTGTTTAAAGGGAAGATCCTCAGGTTTCATTTCACGGTTTTGGCTAGATGGAAGTGGCTCAGGGGTTACCCCTAGCGGAAGGGCTGCTCCGCCGGTTTGACTGCTAATGGCATCGATGTCTAATTTTTGTTCTACTACAGATTGGTAGCGAGCCTCTGGTGAAACTTGGAGTGAAAGTTGCACAATATCATCTAGCCTGGTATCGATGGTGGTAATTTGCTGGCTGGGTGGCAACCAACCAGGAGTAGGCGTTTTACCCGTGAGTAATCTGAATAGCATCGCTCCAATAGAGAATATGTCTGAGCGCTGATCTGACACTTTGCCAGCTTGCTGCTCCGGTGCCATATACTCTGGTGTGCCCATGACCTGCCCGGT
>CAKZMG010000270.1 GCA_937128235.1 uncultured Verrucomicrobiales bacterium | reverse complement strand
ATCCGCTCTAACAGTTCTGGGTCTTCTTCTAGCTCGGCTACGAGCGAGGTGATGACGTTTAGGGTGTCCTTTGAGACATGATGTTCCATGCCTTCTACGTCTTTATAAATTGTCTCTTCGTCGAGATTAAAAAGACGTAGAAATTTAGTCAGCGTCTGGTGGCGCATCACGATGGCATTTGCGATGGTGAGACCTTTTTCTGTGAGTGTAGTGCCTCGGTATTTCTTGTGCACTACCAGACCTTCGGTATCGAGCTTCTGGAGCATGTTTGTGACGCTCGCTTGTGAGATGCCGAGATTCTTAGAAACATCTACAGGTCTGGCGTAGCCTTTTTCTTCGATGAGGTGTAGGATCTGCTCTAGGTAGTCGTCCATAGCGACTGAGCCACTCGTTCTCAGAGTTTTTTTGGTGATAGCGTTTTTTGCTGGCATGTTACGGTTAGTAGTCTTGCACAGGACTATAGTTTTCTCCACTAGAATTATCTGCCATTTTCGCGGCTTCCTCACCCAGGGTGTCTATACGGAGCTGCATGACTTCTGCATCATATTTATCCCAGAGCGTTCTTTTAAAATCAGGTGACTGGACAATTCTTTTCTTCAGCTTCTCAATTCTCAGAAGTGATTCATCGACAACATGGTTGGCAACATGTTTGATCGCATCTAAAGCAATTCCAGCGGTTTCTGTCTGGTGACAGATCATTGCCATATCATTTCCAGCTTCTATTGCCATTTGGACATCTTTTCCTCTTCCGTAGGTATTCACGATGGCTCCCATGTCGAGGTCATCGGTCATGATCACGCCCTCGTATCCTAGTTGATTTCTTAGGAGCTGAGTGAGTAAATTTCTAGAAAATGATCCGGGTAGCCCAGGCTCATCTGGATCAATGGCGGCGAAGTGCGCATGGCAGCTCATGATGCTATCGAGCACTGGCATGAGAGCGGTATAGGGGAGTAAATCAGAAGTCATTAGGTCTTCTTTGCTCTTTTTTACAAATGGAAGTGCGTGATGCGGATCTACATCTGCGAGTCCACAGGATGGGAAATGTTTCGCACAGGAAAGCACTTTGCCGTGTCGGAGGTTCGCATTAAAGATACCAGCATTGGTGATCACTTCCTGCGCGTCTGTTCCGTAGCATCGACCTTGCATGGCGTTATCAGAGTGATCATCATACGAGATGTCGAGCACTGGGCAGAGGTTCATATTCACTCCGAGCTGGCGTAAAATATCAGCGGTGATCATGCCGTGCCTAGCGATCAATCCGCCTACTTTTTTCATATCGCCAGCCTTCCGTAGCTGCTGAGCAGAGGGTGGCTCATTGGCTATTTCACGTGTGCGGGTGACTCTGCCTCCTTCCTGGTCGATGGTGATGAGAGGTTCAATTTCACACACGTCCTTAAGTGAGTCTGTGAGCGCGCGGAACTGCTCAGGGGACTCCACATTCCTCCCAAAGAGAACAAAGCCACCAGGTTGGATTTTCTTGAAGAGCGAGACTTCATCAGAGGTAAGTTTTAGTCCCTTGACCCCGAGTAATAATAACTGTCCGTGCATGATGGTCTTACTCTGTGTGGTGCATAGAAAATTGCAAGTTTAGCTTTTCATTTGCAGCGAAACGCATCATTTTAGTGGTGGAATATGGAACAAAAAAGCAAAGCAGGATCATTCTATCTAGCAGGGATAGGACTAGCCGTGGCACTAGTGGGTGCGGTGTTTGTCTATCTGCTGTGGGCTAGCTATTCTCAAGCAAAGGCAACTAGAGAGTGGAAAGAAACGCCATGCCTAGTGATCATCTCTAAAGTGAATGAACGGTCTGAGAAGCATATCACCAAGGAATTTAGCTGGAGAGTAGAGTATCTTTATGATGTGGATGGTAAGTCGTATTCTAGTAAATTTTATAGACCCAGAGCTGCCAAGTGGGGCTCATCTATGCAGGAAGTGGAGGCTCTGATTAAGAAATATCCAGAAGGTGGGAAAGCGATATGTTTTGTGAATCCCGCCAACCCAAAGCAAGCCATCCTCGCGCATGATAGTAAGGCGGCGGGTTACAGTATTTGGTTTCCCATGCTCTTTGTTGTAGGTGGTCTTGGAATTACGATTAAAGCACTGATAGGGCTCAAACCATGCTGACGACCAAACAAATAATGTGCCGTGTGTACAGTGGGATTCTGGTAGTGATCTGGATTCTCGCACCCTATTCTATTCTTCAGCATGTGGAAATTTTCCCGGTGCTGTGGATGCCGCAGTTAGCGATAGATAGAGCTATTCCGGTGTGCTTTCAGAGTATCTGGTTTTACTATTCATTTTACCTTCTGTTAGGTTTGGTGGGGCTGTTAGTTGAGAAGAAAATTTTCATCCAATACCTCTATACGATAGGCTGGGTGACGGCGGTATCTCACGCGGTGTTCCTCTTTTTTCCCAATGGTGTGATGCGCACAGATATTGATCTCCAGACAGCTCCAGCTATTTACCAAATGCTGGCGAGTCTGGATCAGCCCAGGAATGCCATGCCATCACTCCATGCCTCGCTTTCCGTAGTGGCTGCAATCGCCGCGCAGTTCTCAGGAAATTTCCCTAAATGGAGCAAGCTACTCATCTGGCTCTGGGTGATCGGCATTTTCTGGTCCACCATCGCCCTCCGCCAACACGTCTCACTAGATTTGATTTCTGGTAGCGTAGTGGCAGTCATCGTCTGGTGGCGAGTCTCAAAGAGTACTGAGCTAAGGCATCATGGATTGTGAGATTTTACCGCTTTAAGAACGAATTACGAATGAGTATCTCACGCTGTGACCAGCCATCCAGAGCGTCTTCAGAATCTGAATAGTATGAGGATGTGAAGGTGTAGCCATTCTGATAGGGAATTTCTTTAAACTGCTTGCTGTGAAGGGTAGGCAGTTTTAGACCTAAATCATTAAGTGGTGTTAGTTTGATGGGTGAAGCTGGGAATGTTTCCGCTGCTTTCCAATAGCTTTTTAGTAAGTGAGGATTTGGAATGTATTCAACTTTATCTTCATAGGGTGCGATTTCAAATAGCTGTTTTTTGAGAGCTTGGGCTTGCTTGAATTTAGCAGGATCTTTTTCTAGTAGTCTAAGAAGTTTGGTAGCTGCATTGAAGTAGTTAGGGTCGAGCTCGACTGCCTTTTCAAAGGCTGTGATTGCTTCCGCTTCTTTTTTCATTTCTAAGAACACTAAGCCTAACAGGTAGGGTGCGCGTGGGTTGTTAGGTTCTTTTTCTAAAAATGCATTGAGCGTAGGGATGGCGAGATTTTGCACACGTTCATCGCTAAATAATCTCTCGCAACCAAAGCATTGACTCTCTCGGGGACCGAAGCTCACGGGCATGAGCTCGAAGGCTTTTTTGAAATGGGGGATTGCTTCATCAAATTTTCCTGCTTCCATAAGCGTCTTGGCGAGTCGGGACTGGAGACAGTATGCGTCATTGAAATGCCCGAGCGCTTTCTTGTATCGCTGTGTCGCATCCTTGATGAGCCCTGCGTAGAGGTAGTCATCTGCAACTTCTCCTTGGCGGATGGATAAGACGACTTCTTGTAGAAATTTTGACTTATCATTATCTCCCTTGGCTGCACAGATACGAGAGAGCACATCATAGCAAAACATGCGCGAGTATTTGCCGTGATCACCATCTGAGGGATCTAGCGCGATGGCTTGCTCGATGAGTGTGTTTGCCTTGTCTATCTCGCCTGCTTGGAGCGCCATTTCTGCTTGCCAGATGAGTGGTCGTTCCTCGTAGGGATCATATTTTCTGAGTCCTTCTATAAACTCCTTAGCGGCTACTGGATCGAGTGTGATAATGCGTTTATAGAAGGCATCTTTCCCTTGATTTCTGGCGAGTAAGTGGGTGCAGATTTTGTAAGCGAGTTCCTTACTAGCTGGATCACCTTTTGCAGAAAGGAGGTCTATGTAGAGTGCTCCAACTGGGGTTCCACTGGCTGGACTGACTTCTAAGATGTCGAAATATGATCTAGGCTTATTTTGGTATTTTTTGAGAGCCTCGTTGAGAGTGTTCTCGAAGTCATCAAATCTCTTCAAATGATAGAGTGCCGTGAGCTGATAGGCGTAGAGATCATCAGTAGAGGATTGCTTTTCAGCTGGAATAGAAGTGATGATTTTTTTGCAGAGTGTGTTGAGCTTTTCCCATTGTTTTTGATGGATATAATAATTGAGAGCATGACGGTAGGAATAGGTAGAAACATAGTCAGAAGTTTGATAGTGCTTGATGATCTCTTTTTCAAACATCTGCATCGCCTGCTCGCCGAGTTCAGGTTTCTCGAGCAAATTTGCGAGTCTCGCGAGTTTTGATATCAATTCTAATCTATCAGACTTGGATGCAGATTTGATTGCTTCTTTAAGGAGCTTGATGCCCTCAGCGGTATAGTTTTCAGCTAGAGCTTTTTCCCAAGCAGATTTCTTAGAATCAGCGTACGAGCTATGGGAGTCTTTACTTGATGCTACATTTTTCTCAAACCATTGAATCGTATTTTTAGGATCTTCGCTAAGAAGCAATAGCTTAGTGAGCGTTTCACGATGAAAATAGGATGACGAGTAACCATTTTCTTTGTTTTTGAGAATGATAGATCGAAAGAGAGCTTCGGTATCTGTTAGATCATCATTGAGTAATTTTGAGAATAGCTGAATTTTTAGCCGGCTGGTTTCATCTAGGCTTCTGGTATGGCGACTGTTTTTGGTTTCCTTGAACTTCATGAAGGCATCACCGTCCTTAGTGGCTGCATCAAGTTTCGCGGTGATGTCTGCCCATTGATCTTGAGTAGGGAGTTCAGCGTAGTTGTGAGACAGCTTATCATGCATGAAGTGAGATACTGATAGATCATTCTGTAGTCTGGTGATCCACTCATCCGCAGTTTTAGCTGGCGGCATTTCTTGGCGGGTTTTGTAGGAGTCTAAGCCGTTTTCCCCTGAAGATTTACAGGAAAAAGAGGAGATGGAACAGCATGCGATGAGTGGGATATAAGCAAGTTTAGACATGGTGAATATTCTACAGAGTAGAAAGCGGAAAGCAACTTTTAAAGAATGTGCTCCACGATGGAATCTACGAGGAGGCTTCCTTTTGGAGTGAGAATGAAATTTCCATCAGTAATGATAGCGAGTCCTTCTGATACGATGATATGAACCCGCTTTATTTCTGGCTCCGTGAAAACTGAAACTGGCAGTCCCTCGGTAGTCCTGAGCATGAGGGCGATGCGCTCGATGCGGAAGTCTTCGGCTGTTAGATTTTCTATCTCTGTTTGCGCGTGACCCACGGAGGAGATTTGGCGGATGTAGGTGGCTGTGTCTGGCACGTTTTTCCAGCGCGTATCGTGGATGGTGGAGACGGCAGAGGGTCCTAGCCCCAGATACTCGTCTCCTTGCCAGTAGGATTTATTGTGGGTAGATTTGGCTCCAGTTTTCGCGTAGTTTGAGGTCTCGTAGTGATCGAACCCTGCTTCGGTAAGGAGCTGGTGGGCTAGGTGGAAGAACTTGGCGTTCTCATCTGGATCGTCCACGTATTCGCCAGTGGTGTATTTTTTGATAAATTCCGTGTCTTCCTCGTAGGTGAGATTATAGGCAGAAATGTGATCTGGCTGGAGCGCGATGGCGGATTCCAGAGTGTCACGCCAGCTGTCTAGCGACTGCCCGGGGATGGAAAACATCAGGTCGATATTGACCTCAGAAATTCCCGCCTCGCGTAAAATGGGGACGGTCTGCTGAGCATCTTCACGGCTGTGCTCTCTGCCCAGAGTTTTCAGTACCGAGTTATCGAATGACTGGATTCCCAGAGATATACGGCTGATCCCCAGCTCCGCGAAAAACTGAGCCTTCTTCAAATCAAAAGTGGCAGGGTTCGCCTCGAAGGTGAATTCCTTTAGTTCAGAGAGGTCAAATCTCTCACTAAGCTTAGCATGAAGCTCGCCCAGCAAGGTGCGCGAGAGCATGGAAGGAGTGCCGCCACCCAGGTAAAGTGTGTTTATTTTTCGGGATGGGAATTTCTCCGCATAGAACTCTGCCTCATCACCAATGGCACGGATGAATGCCCGCATATCGGTATTGCCCGGCGTGTGCTTGTAAAATGAGCAGTAGGGGCAGATCCGGTGACAAAACGGAATGTGGAGATAGAGTTGCACGAAATGTGGATTTAGAGTTGAAAACCTTACACTCTCTGGCATAACACCGCTCATGGAGCAGAAGGTTGACCTAGGCAACGCGGTTTTAAAGGGCGTTTCAAGATCATTTTACCTCACCATCAGACTATTGCCGAGGCTGATGCGCGAGCCTGTGTCCGTAGGCTATTTACTAGCAAGGGCTAGCGACACTATCGCAGATACTGAGGCGGTGGATGCTGAGGTGAGAAAAGATTGTCTCTCCATCTTCCATCAGGCAATGAAGGATGAGGAAATGCGAGATAAACTCTGCGGAATCTTGGAGGAGAAATTTATAGAGCACCAAGAAAATGAGCGAGAGAAGCTGCTGCTGACGCGAATGGCAGATGTTTTCGGCTGGTATGATACGGTGACGGAGCAAGACTGGATAGCCATTTCAGATGTCATGAAACCTATTCTTAAGGGGCAGCGATGGGATGTGGATTTCTTTGCCATTCAGAAGAAAAAACAGATCGAGTCTGATGAAGATTTAGAGACTTATTGCTATCAGGTAGCTGGCTCAGTGGGGGAGTTCTGGGGCATTGTGGGGAAAAATGCTTATCGTAGATACTCTGAGTATGATTCTGATCAGCTCAAGAAATACGGTATAAACTACGGCAAAGGACTCCAGCTCGTAAACATACTACGAGATCTCCCTACCGACCTAGAGAATGGGAGATGCTATATTCCAAACGTGGATGCGAAGGACACCAAGGCGGTAATGAAGGCGAGTAAAGTGTGGAGGAAAAAAGCGCGTCGCTACCTAGAACAGGGGCTGACTTACAGCAGCACGCTGAGGCAGAAACGCGCTAAGATTGCCACCGCTCTGCCTGCTATCATCGGGCTAAAAACGCTCGATCTTATGGATGACGTCACCTGGGATCAATGGGAGCAGGGGATCAAGATCTCACGTAAAGAAATCCGTAAATCTGTTTGGCAAGCAATCTGCCACTAATCAAAATTTAATATGAATACAATACCAAGCTCACAGCTGCCAGACTCTTCTGGTCATTTCGGAAATTATGGCGGAATGTTCGTGCCAGAGACACTCATGGCACCACTCCAGGAACTCGCAGCCGAGTATGAAAAGACGAAGCAAGACGCAAGCTTTCAAGCAGAACTCAATGATCTGCTCACTAATTACTGCGGCAGACCAACACCGCTCTATTTCGCAGACAGATGGACAGAGAAGCTAGGTGGAGCGAAAATTTACCTCAAGCGCGAAGACCTACTTCACACTGGAGCGCACAAGATCAACAACGCAATCGGGCAAATCCTGCTCGCCAAACGCATCGGTAAAAAGCGCATCATCGCAGAGACCGGAGCGGGGCAGCACGGCGTAGCCACCGCCACAGTCTGTGCCAGATTCGGCATGGAATGCATCGTTTACATGGGTGCTGTGGATATAGAAAGACAGGCACCAAATGTAGCTCGGATGAAATTGTTAGGGGCGAAAGTAGTCCCAGTGACCTCTGGTCAAGCCACGCTAAAAGATGCCGTCAATGAAGCCATGCGTGACTGGGTAGCCACCGTAGATCACACTCACTACATTCTCGGTTCTGCACTCGGTTCGCATCCATTCCCAATGATGGTGCGAGACTTCCACAGAGTGATAGGGCTAGAAGCAAGAGAGCAAATTTTAGAAAAAGAAGGAAGACTCCCAGACCTTCTCGTAGCCTGTGTGGGTGGTGGGTCAAATGCCATCGGACTATTCCATCCATTCATCGGTGATGAAGAGGTGAAGCTCATGGGAGTAGAGGCAGGAGGCGAGGGAATTTTTCCAGAGCGTCACGCAGCTAGATTCCAAGGCGGCAAGCTCGGTGTCCTTCAGGGGACCAAGACTTGGTTGCTCGCAGATGATGACGGACAGATAGAGCTGACGCACTCAGTCAGTGCTGGCTTAGACTATGCAGCAGTTGGTCCTGAGCACGCTTATTTAAAGGAAATAGGAAGAGCAGAATACAGCTACGCTACAGATGATGAAGCAATGGCAGCATTCCAAGAACTCTCAGCAACCGAAGGCATCATCCCCGCTTTAGAAAGCTCACATGCATTAGCTCACGTTGCCAAAGTAGCGGGCGACATGCCAAAGGATTCCATCATCATTGCGAACCTCTCAGGAAGAGGTGATAAAGATATGGGACAGGCTTTGAAATTGCTAGGCTTGGAGTAAGCCAGATTATTTTACGTAAAAACTTACCCCTAGTGGTGCGGTGGCTTCGTCTCCGTTGCGGAAATTATAGGTTGTCCCGCCAGAGCGGTCTCCAATAGCTATTACCTCCATGTTGGTGATGCGTTTTAGCTTCTGGGAAAAGAGCATTTTTCCTACAAGCTTACCCTTAAATTGGTGGTTGTGATCCTTGATGTCGAACTCGCCAAGGAACTCGATGATGACTCCAGCGCGCGTTGTCTTTCCGCGTCTTACTTTGATGTTGCCCGATTGGATGTCCTGAGGTTTCCAATTGGGGCTTTGTCCATAAACGATGTCTTTTAACCCATGTGTGAAGAGTTTATCACGAACGTTCTTAGGAACATCCTGCCATTCAGAACCCGATGGGATGAGTGATTTTGCTTCATTGGGATTCAGCTCCAGCCATGTGGTATTTACATGTCCTCCTACCTTTTTTCCGTGATTCGTTTTCTTGGTTCTTTTGCGTGGAAGATCGCGATAGTGGAGCTCGATGTGTAAGCCTAGTTTCTCGTTCTGCTGTTTTTTCCACGTGGATAAGGCTTCTTTTTGCGGCACAGCTTTCGGTCTAAGATTTCTCTCGCGCACGATTTTTTTCCATTCTGTTAGAGCTTCATTCATCAGTTCCACCACTTGATCAGGGCGGGCACCTACGAATCTCCCACTGAGGTAAGTTCCATCTGGCATCATCGCATAGACTCCCTGTTTGGTTTTTTGCGGGTTTGGATCCCAGTGTTTGCGTGGAGCTTGCTTACCATAAATATCCCGAAACAGATGCACTGCTGGATCATCTTTCAAGTGATTGATCAGCCATTCATTGCGCGGAAAAAGAATATCAACTTCCTCAGTACAACAGACAAATTCTCTAGCGAGTTTCTGCACGCGAGGGTCTGACCAGACCACCATGCGCTGAGTGATGCCATTGTTTCACGTCTCCCCACAAGGATTGCCATTCATCGCCCATAGTAAAATAGGGCGGTCAAGTTTCTTAGCCTCCTCAACCGCTGGCATGAACTTATTTCTCCAAGAGATAGTTCGCCAAGTTTCTTCTTTATCACTAGGGCGGATGTATTCTATCCATTCCCTGTAATTTTCCTTAGAAAGCTCCGAGTTACGAGGTGGTAGGCAGTAACCAACGATGCTGGATAGAGTGAAAATGAGTAAAATTACGAATGTATTCATAGACTTACTGTAAACTATATTTTGAGTAGTGTCACGTGAGATTCTGATCTTTAAGGTCAGATCAGCTTGTACATGCTAGGGTGTAGTGATTAAGTTTTCCTAGTCAGCACCGCGGCATAGGCACCGTCAGTTTTGTGCTCGAAAGGAAAAATTTGCTGCTCTGCCGTAAGGTCAAATTCAGGGTGATCTGTTAGGAATTGTTGGATGAGGTTTGTGTTCTCATCTGCATCGATAGAGCAGGTGGAGTACACGATTCTTCCGCCCACTTTGACGCAGGGAAGGGCGTTTTCTAGGATGTTTAGCTGAAGTTCACGGAGCTGGGTGAAGTTCTCTGGAGTCATGCGCCAGCGGGCATCGATGCGTTTGCGCAGTACGCCAGTGTTAGAGCAGGGGACATCTAACAGAATGCCATCAAAGTAATCATGCCATTTCTCTGGTGCAGGCTCAGTCCAGTCAAATACTTCGGTCTCTGCAATGTTTACATTGAGGTTATCCAGGTTCTCTAACAGGCGAGGGATTCTCTTTGGGTTAGAGTCTGTGCAGATGAGCTTTCCGTCATTAGACATAGCGGCTGCAATCTGCGTAGATTTCCCGCCAGGTGCAGCGCAAGCATCAAGAATAGTCTCACCAGCCTTAGGGTCTAACAGCTCAACGGCATGTTGGGTAGCTGGGTCTTGGATGTAGATATAGCCTTGATCCATCCATTCGTGTTTGGGGAGTTTCACGGAATGATAAAAATCTGGATGCGCTTCAAGCTGCTCTACATTTGGCGAGTTGCTGACGATGTCGTGAGCCTCAGGCACGAGAGGATTTATCCTAAATGTAAGTTTTGTCGGAGTTTGATTCCACTCTAACAGATCGATAATTTGTTCTTCGGTGAAATTCTTTTTCCAATGCTCACAAAGCCATTTAGGATGCGAAAATCTTATCTGTAGAGGTAAGTTTTTGACGTTTTCTAGGAGTTCTTCTTTTTCTCTTAGTGTGCGTCTTAGCACTGCATTGACTAGTCCGCGGAGTCCCTTGCGAGTACTCTCTACAGTTTCATTTACAGCGGCGTGATCTGCTATGCCCATGAAAAGGATCTGGAAGATTCCAATGCGCAGAACATTGCGCAGCTCCATGTCTATCTTTCCATCACGTAGCTGGGAGATAAAATGATCTAACAGGCTCTGGTTCCGGATGACACCGATGACAAGTGCGTTGAGTAAATTTCTATCTTCTGAAGAGAGCTCTTCTTCACGTTGCCATCGGTTGATAAGGCTGTCGGCATAGTGTTTGCCTTCTTGCCAGTATTCTAGGATGTCCGCTGCATGCGTTCTTATGTTGATAGCCACGTGTGAAATTTTTCGTTGAAGTTACTTCAGCTCAGAGGGAAGTTTATCGATGAGTTTCTTAATGTCATCAGCTTGGTGTCGATTTGCGACTAAGATGGAGTCATCGGTCTGCACGATGATGAGATCATCCACTCCTAGGAGAGCCACTTGAGTATCTTTTGCTTTGGTGAAGACGATGTTATTTTGACTGTCTATTTCCACTAGTGGTGAGTTGGTGGTGTTATCATGTTCCTCTTGTTGGAGATATTTAGAAACTGAGATCCATGAGCCTACGTCATCCCAGTCAAATGTAGCCTGGATGTTCAGCACGCGCGAGGCATTTTCCATCAGCGCGTAGTCGATGGAAATAGCATCGAGATCAGGGAACTGAGCATCAACTGTAGCTTGGATGTCACGTGAATTACGAATCTCAGATACAAACTTGGCAAGTTGCGGTGTATGGCGGGTGAGTTCATTGATGACTGTAGGAACCGACCAAATGAACATCCCAGCATTCCAAGCGAAGTTCCCCTGACGCAGGAACTGCTCAGCGAGCTGCGGGTTCGGCTTCTCGCGGAATTTCACCACCTCATGTGGAGAGTGGGTGAGGTTTAGACCTGAAATGGTAGCCTTTTTACCACGCTCAACATAGCCGAACGATGGGCATGCCCAAGTGGGTTTGATCCCGATGGTGACTAGCGCGTCTGTGCTAGCTGCGGTTTGGATCGCATCAGCCATGACATTATGAAATTCTGCCACATCCTGGATGAGTTGGTCAGCAGGGAGGACTACCATGGTGGCTTCTGGATCACGCGCAGCGACAAGTCCAGCACCCAGTGCGACGGCTGGTGCGGTGTCACGTTTGGCAGGCTCTGCGAAAATGTTATCGGCAGGTAGATCAGACGCGACTTCTCTAACAGCTTCTTCCTGGAGCTTATTGGTGAGTATGAGGATGTTTTCCTTGGGGATGAGACCAGCGAGTCTATCGATGGTTTGATTGAGTAAGGTAGTGTCTCCAAATAGGTTTAGTAGCTGCTTGGGTCTGGAGTCACGGGAGAGCGGCCAGAAGCGTGTGCCGCTTCCGCCTGCGAGAATGAGTGCGTATGTTTCTGCCATGCGGAGACGATGCACATGAATGCGACGAAGGAAAAGTAATAAAAGGTAAAGAATTTGGTTTTTTTATTCTGCAAAATAAGTTTTAATCCAGCCATGGAATACTCACAGCCTCAAGTTAGGAAAAATTGGAAGGAAGTATCATCAGCCGCAGCCCCTTCTGTACTAGGAGTCGCAGCAGGAATCATGCTTGGTGATATGATGCACCGTGGCGCGAGAAGACCCGTAGCGTTCTCTCTGGCGTGTCTCGGGATGTTAGCTGTCACACCCACTGTAGTAGGTGCGGTGAAGAAGAAAGTGGCGGGACCTCAGACTGTGCGCGGTAGCCGTAGGACGCTCGATGGCATCAGAAATGCTGGGATGCTTGATGAAAAAACTGCCACTAGTTACCTCGGTGAGGAATATGATGAGGGCATGTACATTGGCTAACTATTCATTTCTCTTCATAATCTAAGCTAGAATTTACAGTCGTTATGTTTTTCGCATGGCGGCTTTTTTTATGAAAAAAATAATTATCACAGGTGCTGGGGGATTACTGGGTGAGGCGAGTTGTCGGCTCTTGGCTGAGCATTACGAGGTGATACCACTGTCCCGAGCAGAGGTGGATCTCGCTGATGCTGGGAAATTATCTGACTATTTAGATGGTCTAGATTTTGATTACCTCATCAACACAGCCGCTATGTCTGGGCTGGAGCAGTGCTTGGATCAGCCAGAAACTGCCTATCAAGTGAATACTGAGGCTCCACGGGTGATGGCTAAAATTTGTAACCAGAAAAGAGCGAAGATGCTGCAGATTAGTACGGACTATGTGCTGGATGGACGTGAAAATAAAATCCATGATGAAGCATCACCGCCTCGTGGGAGCGGTGTCTATTCTCAAACGAAATTAGATGCAGAAAAGTTGGTGATGCAGGAGTGCGAGAATAGCGTCATTGGAAGAGTTAGTTGGCTGTTTGGGCATGGTCGTAGTACGTTTGTGGATCAGGTGATAGAGACCGCTCAGAAAGGGGAGCGGGGAGGCTACATTTCAAATAAGTTTTCGGTGCCAAATTTTAGTGATTATTTGGTTCCAGTAATGAGTAAACTGTTAGAATCTAATCTAACAGGAATAGTGCATCTGACTAATGATGCTGAGCCTGAGTCATGGTTCAGCTATGCGGAGAAAATTGTAAAAAATGCTATAAATTTAGGCATGTTAAACGAAAATTTGAACTTACTCGATAAAAAAGAACTTAGTGATATTACTTTTTTCAAAGAAGAACGACCTCAGTACACGGTGATGAGACCTAAGCGTTTATCAGAAGAGTTATCTGCGAGAGTCGAGAACTGGGAGGCTGGAGTCAGGCAATATTTAAAGCAGAAACTCGAAAATTCTTTGACCAATAGATGATTTTAGAGCATAGTTGTGTTGATGAAAATTTTAAGAATACTTCCTGCAATACCCCTAGTTGGAGCGTCTATTTTGCTATCGAACTGCGGAGCATTAGATAAACTAAATCAACCTATTAGTGATACTGGATTCAATCCTTTGGATAAGCCAGGCATGAAATCTCGAAGTGGAGTGGCTACTGCTGCTACAGATGGAGGAGCTGCGATGGTAAACTCAAATGATCACGGATTCAACAATGGTGACATTGTCGAGGTAGTGATTCCAAATACTGCGCTATTTGCGAAGGTTCCTAAAGCAGGAGACCGCTACAAAAAAGTGCTTAAAGTTGGTGATTCACTCAGAGTCATTGGTGGTGAGAAAGATTTCATCAAGGTTGTGACCGAGGATGGTGACACAGGATATGTTTCTAGCGTAATGGTAGTGACTCAAGGATTTCTGACGAACACTGGACCAATCGATCCTAGCGTAACCGCAGTGGGAGCTAATGAAACGCCAATCGTCCCTGATGTCGCCCCAGATCCTGTGGTGAAAGGAATAGGCTCACCAGACCCGGCACCAAACGTCGCTCCTGCGCCAGTGCCTAGCATCACCGCACCAGTTCCAGTTGATCCAGATCCAGGTCTCATCGTTCCAGATACACCGGTTCCTGCACCAGAGCCAGTAGTTCCAGCACCGGTAGCTCCCGATCCGAGTCCAGTGGTGCCAAGTCTGCCAGATGTTCCAGCACCTGAGCCCACAAACCCAGGAGTTAGTGAGTAAGGCTTTTTTATAGATTTTCATAGAGCCCTAGCAAGTCACAGACTCGCTGGGGCTTTATCTTTTACAGCGTTTACAAGCACTTTACTGTTGCCACTAAACTCGTGACGGGTAAGGTTTTGACTTAGTTACATAAGAATCGATGAAGATAGAATTTTCAAAATTTGGTGAGCGTCTCTGCTTAGGCAGCGGTATTGAAGAACTCATGGATGACCTTGGTAACGCGCTTGCTGAAGGTGGTGATGACATGATCATGCTCGGCGGTGGACAGCCTGCGCACATTCCAGAAGTAGATGCTATTTGGCGGAAACGAATGGAGGAAATAATGCGTAAACCTGGAAATCTGGAGGCGATGCTAGGAAATTATGATCCGCCACGAGGTACACCTCATTTTCTGAAAGCTATCGCGAAAATGTTGAACCAACATTTTGGCTGGGACATCACAGACAAGAACATCGCTATCACTAGCGGAGGGCAAACCGCGTTTTTCTTTCTCTTCAACGCGCTTGCTGGAAGAATGAGCGATGGGGGAAGAAAGAAAATTTTATTACCTGTCGTTCCAGAATACATTGGCTATGCAAATCAATCAGTGGGTGAAGATTTCTTCAAAGCATATAAGCCAATCATCGAAGAAGTAGGTGACCATCAGTTTAAATACAGAGTGGATTTTGATGCGATTGAAATCACCGATGACATCGCAGCGATCTGTGTCTCACGGCCTACTAATCCGACTGGAAATGTCCTAACAGATAACGAGATGAAGCGTCTCGCTGATCTAGCGAAACAGCACAATATTCCATTCATTATCGACAATGCATACGGAGCACCATTCCCTAACATTTTCTTCTCAGAAGCAAATCCCATGTGGGATGAGCAGGTAATCCTTACCCTTAGTCTTTCAAAGATTGGTCTGCCTGGGACGCGTACAGGCATTGTGGTGGCGAGTGAGGAAGTAGCTGCTGCGGTCTCCTCGATGAGTGCTATTGTAGGGCTTGCTAATAATAACATAGGGCAAGCGCTCATGCGTCCATTGATCGAGTCTGGTGAAATTCTCACTATCAGTAACGACATCGTGAAGCCGTTCTACAAACAGAAATCTCTCCAAGCACAGCAGTGGGTGGCTGAGTTTTTCCCCGAGGATCTCCCCTACAGACATCATGTCAGTGAGGGTGCATTATTTCTCTGGATCTGGTTTAAGGATCTGCCTATCTCTACGCGTGAACTTTACCTGAGGTTAAAAGACAGGGGAGTGCTAGTGATTTCTGGACACCATTTCTTCTTCGGGCTGGAGGATGCTGATGCAGACTGGCCGCATGTGAACGAATGCATCCGCGTGACCTACACCATGCCTGCTGAAGTAGTGAAATCAGGGCTAGCAATCATCGCCGAAGAAGTGGCGATGATCTATGCGGGGGAGTAACTTAGCTGTATTTTGCTACGACTGCTTCCATCTCGTTCATCTGGCTCTCGATGGATTCTGCGAGTGCCATTTGTGATCTGGTGCGGTCCAGGTTATGACCATCCTTGTGGATCTTGAAATACACATCACCCATGAGGTAGTCTGCTAGGAAACGTGTGCCGCACTCGATAGTAAGGAGTTTACCAGAGAAGGCGAGTAGTGAGCGTTCTTTGTCTGTTAGAAATGCATTCGCGCTCTTGAGGTAACCTTTTACCAGAGCTTCGAACATTTCGATACGCATCTTGATCTTGCTAGTATCCACTTCGTCTTCTGCTGCTGGGCTGGTAGCGGTGCGAACCATGTCGCCAAAGTCATAGACAGCAGAGCCATTCATGGTGGTGTCGAGGTCGATCACGCAGACGCCTTCGCCACTCACATCATCAAGCATGACGTTGTTGAGCTTGGTGTCATTGTGAGTGACTCTAACAGGAATTTCTCCAGCCTCTAACAGGTCAACTACCTTAGAGCCTTCTTCTTCTCTGGCGAGGAACCAATCTATCTCTGCTTGGACTCCGGCTGCACGACCGTGTGGGTCATCAGCGATGGCTTTTTTGAGGTTCTGAAACCTTACCTTGGTGTTATGGAAATCTGGGATCGTCTCTGCAAGCGGCTCGCCACCGAGGTCTGCCCCGAGCTTCTGGAACTCACCAAATGCACGCGCAGCTTCTTCTGCTTGAGCAGCAGTTTCTAAAATGTCATACGTGCGCGCTCTTTCTATAAATGGGTAGGTGCGCCAGTAGTTGCCATCAGCGTCTATCGCGTAGGGCTTGCCTGTCACAGCAGGAATACAAGTCAGCGTGCGGCGATACGCCTCAGCATTTTTCTCAGACACGAGTTTAGCGAGAGCGTGTTCCGTGACTCGTGAAATATTATCCATCAGTGCTGCTGGATTTGTGAAAATGTTATGATTGATACGCTGGTGAATGTAGCGCACACGGAGTCCTGCTTGGTCATAATACGCGCAGTAAGTGTCGTTAATGTGACCTGAACCGTAAGGAGCGGCACTGACAAAGTCTGCACGGAGATCAAAGAGAAGCGCCACTGCTGGCAGATCGTGATTTTTTTCTGATGATGACATAGTGATGGATAGCTGAAAATTTAGAGAAAAAACTTACCTCTAATGATATAGGCTGTTCTGATTTTTAGCCCCAAAGGTTAGATGGATATTCACCAGCTTCTACTAGCTTTTTAAGGCTAGCTACACAGGCATCTTTGTCTTGCGGATAGGTGACTCCGAACCATGAACTAGAAGTTTCCAGAATGTTGCAATCTGCTTTGCCGGTTGTGAGTAATTCATCGACCACCGTAGGGATGTAGCATTCTGACTTCATCTCTGTGCCGCGTTCTTTTAGAAATTCTACGAAGTGAGCCGCTAAGTCAGTCATAAGTTTAGCAGGGAATCCCCAGAAGTTCATGGATGCGATGGCGGAAGTTGAGATCTCCACTCTCTCACCAGCGAGGTTCTCACCACGGCAGATACCGTCATCCTCTATGAGGATTTCAGTGTGCTCTTCTACTTTGTTTAGGAATCCATCAGTATCTACGCAGATGCCACGGTTCACATCACCGTGATCTGAAAGGGTGTTGCTAAGCTTGTAGCCTACCATGCAGTAGTGATCTTTTTCGTCCGCACTGGATTCTGTTTCAGTAAAGTATGAGGTGATTTGCTGGAATGAATCTGCTCCGTAGAAGTCATCCGCATTGATGACAGCAAAATGAGAATCGATGATGCTTCTAGCAGCTAGAATGGCATGAGTAGTGCCCCATGGCTTGGTTCTGCCCTCAGGGAGAGAGTAGCCTTCTGGCAAGTCGTTGAGATCCTGATAGCAATAATCTACTTCTATCTTATCAGCAAATTTCTCACCAACCTGAGCCTTGAAGTCATCAGCGAAGTCCTTACGAATGATGAAAACGACGCGAGTGAAGCCTGCGCGGATCGCATCATAGACTGAGTAATCAAGTACAGTTTCTCCATTAGGACCCATAGGATCCATCTGCTTGAGTCCACCGTATCGGCTACCCATACCTGCTGCTAGTACTAAAAGTGTTGGTTTCATGAAATTGTTAAATTCTGTGTTTTGAATTAAAGATAGATGGGTTATGAGTCATAAATCATTTGTTATGCAACAAAAAATTACATCTGGATGGTATTTTAGATGGATTGATTTTTAATAGTGTAGGAAAATGTTTGCGGTAAGTTGAAATAAAGTAGTAGTCTCATGTCAGCGATATTCCTAGGCTATTTTAAAGGAGAATTCAGATATGGATCAATATGGGCTATATCGAGATATATCGGATTAGCAGGAAAAACGAAGACACAACTATGGATCTAACAAAAGAACATGCTCGCAAGGTTTATAAGGCAATGGTGCGAGCCAGATTGCTAGAAGCGAAGTTTAGCTCACTCTATAAGGCAGGGCAGATAGTGGGAGGAGTCTATTTAGGAAAAGGTCAAGAGGCTGTGAGTGCATCGATTGGTGCTAGATTAATTCCGGGAAAAGATATTTTTGCCCCGCTGATACGAGATCAAGCTGGGAGGACTGCGTTTGGCGAGGATTTTTTAGACGCTACCAGAACCTATCTAGGATCTGTTGAAGGTCCGATGAAGGCACGAGATGGTAACATTCACCGTGGCAGACCTAAAGAGGGATTGATAGCGATGATTAGTCATTTAGGAACCTCGCTCTCCGTGCTGGGAGGTATGCTGAAGGCGCGCCAGATACAAGGAAAGATGGATGGATGCGTGGGGGCGACCTGCATTGGTGATGGAGCCACCTCGACAGGAGCATTTCATGAGGGCTTAAATTATGTAGCAGTTGAGAAATTACCTGTTGTCGTGGTAGTAGCGGATAATCAGTTCGCCTACTCCACACCGAACAGCAAGCAATATGCATGTAAGGATCTGATAGACCGAGCCAAGGGCTATGGGCTAGCAGGGCACTCTGTAGATGGGACGGATACTTTAGCATGTGCCGCAGTGATAGGGCAGGCAGTGGATGCCGCCAGAAATGGTGAAGGTCCACAAATGGTAGTGGCTAAACTACTGCGTCTCAGCGGACACGGTGAGCATGATGATGGAGCCTACATTCCTGATGAGGTCAGAAATAGTCATTACGGTAGAGACTGCATGGAAGTAGGGAAACAACAGCTTATTGAATTAGATTGGCTGACAGAGGAAGAACTAGCAGAATGGGAAGCTGCCGCTAAGCTAGAAGTTCAAACAGCAGTGACCACAGCACAGAAAGAGGCAGGACCAGATCCCTACAAGGAGGACTGGTGCGCGCTAGCAAGAGGGAGTTACCGAGATTGGTAAAATAGCTTAGAGAGTGAATTTAATAAAAAATTTATATGTCAGTAACCTACATAGATGCCATCAGAGATGCTCAATATCATGCGCTCGAAACCGATGAGAAAGTGTTCATTTATGGACAAGATATTGGAAAATTTGGCGGTGCGTTTAAAGCGACAAAAGGGCTCCAAGATAAATGGCCAGGGCGTGTCATGGACGCACCCATTAGTGAGGATGCCATGGTTGGAATGGCGATCGGTGCTGCTATCGAGGGAATGCGACCCATCGTAGAAATGCAGTTTGCAGATTTCTCTTCCGTTGGATTTAACCAGATAGTGAATAACGCAGCGACCCACTTTTACCGCACTGGCGTTCCTATTCCTATCACTGTCCGCATGCCATCAGGTGGAACTCCTGGTTCTGGACCGTTTCACAGTCAGAGTATTGAGACCATTTACAGCCATTATCCGGGGTGTATAGTTCTCACGCCTGCTACGGTTTCTGATGCTTACCACATGCTGTTAGAGGGGATAGCGATGGATGATCCTGTCATCTACTGCGAGCATAAATTCCTCTACCGCTGGCTGAAAAGTGACAACTATGATGGTGACGGACTGCCGATAGGCAAAGCGAGAATCACCCGACCAGGCAAGCACGCTACCGTAGTAACATACAGTGCGATGGTGCATGAGTCCGTGCGCGCAGCGGAGATGCTTCAGGCTGAGGGATGGGAAATAGAGGTGGTGGATCTGCGCTCAGTGAAGCCGCTAGATACCGACACTGTCATCGCATCCGTAGCACGCACAGGGAGGCTTTTAGCCGTGGGAGAAGCCTTCCCATGGGGGGGAGTCACTGCAGAAATTGTCGCGCGTGTAGTCAAAGAAGCATTTCATCTGCTCGATGCACCACCAATGCGTCTCAATGCCAAAGACACACCTATTCCCTATCACCCTAAGCTCTGGGCAGCGCACCGTCCGACTCCAGAATCCATCCGCCATGCACTCAAGCAGCTACTAGCTTATTAAATCTAACAATTTCTAACAGACCATGCCTAGAATACCCATCGTCATGCCGCAGCTCGGTGAATCCATCGCCGAGGCCACTATTATTCGTTTCAATGTAGCGGTAGGAGACACCGTGGAGGTGGATCAAGAAATCATCGAAGTAGAAACGAACAAAGCGACGATGGGGGTGACAACTCTGTGTGGTGGAGTGGTGAAAGAAATCCTCGCTGAAGAAGGGGAAAGTTATGCAGTAGGAAGTGTGCTTGGCACAGTGGAAGCCACTGAGGAAGAGATAGAACGGACTGGAGTATCTACCGTCAGTGAAGGTGTGAGCGATGCTGTGCAAGAGCAGGATAGGCAAGTAGAAGACGAAGCAAATTTACATTTCAAAACAGAAGACGGAGGCTACTTCGAGCCAAAAGACGTCTCACCAACCGTCCAAGGACTACCCGTACCAGCTGGTAAATCTGGCGCGCACTATATCTCACCAAGGATGCGCGCTCGGATGAATGAGCTAGGGCTACGTGCAGCGGACATTTCAGCCATCGCTGGAAGTGGTGGGGGAGGTCGCGTCACCGTGGAAGACCTCGAAGGCTTTCTAGAATACATCAGTGAGTGGCCAGCCTCGCCAGCCTCTCCGATGCGTCTCGCAGTCGCAGATGCCATGCGCAGATCATGGACACGTCCGTTAGCCACTGTGGGTCATCCCGTGGTCATGGATAAGCTGTTAGATCATCGCCGTGCACAGAATCCTAAGCCAGGACTCACTCTCTATGTTCTCCGTGCCTTTGCTCTCGCATTAGCAGAATTTCCCTCCGCAGCTGGATTCCTCATCGGTGAGAAAGTAGTGCATCCCAGAGGCTTCGACATCGGCTGTGCCGTCCAGGTAGAAGACGGAGTCATGGTGCCCGTGATCCGTCACGTAGATACGAAGTCCGTCAGTGAGCTCAGCGCCGAATATGCAGAACTAGTGGAGCAGTCCAGAAACCGCAGGCTGCCAGAAGCGGCTACAAAGGGCGGCATCGCCACTGTGACAAACTTCGGAACCTTCGGGCTCACCTGGGGAACACCCATCCCGCTCCCGAATGAAACTCTCATCTTAGGCATCAGTGCAGGAGTGAAGCGTCCAGTCTGGAGTGATCAAGTCAACGCCTTCATTCCAGTGACAGAAGCAGAGCTAGCCCTAACCTTCGACCACCGAGTCATCGATGGAGGAGAAGCAGGCAGATTGCTCAAGAGGGTAGCTGAGCTACTAAGCAAGCCGGAAGAGCTTTAATCGACAAAAAAGCACGCTCCATTCAAGGAACGTGCTTTTGTAGAGGTAAGTTTTTTAAAGGTTGATATTGACTAGTAAGCGAAGATCTCTCCGTCGTTGAAGAATCTCTTTAGCTCAGTCGCGGCTGCTTCTGGTCCGTCTGATGCGTGGCAAACGTTTACCATCATGTTCTCACCGAGATCACCACGGATAGTTCCAGCTGGTGCTTCTTCTGAGTTTGTAGGTCCGAG
>CAKZMG010000269.1 GCA_937128235.1 uncultured Verrucomicrobiales bacterium | reverse complement strand
CACATTATGAATATTCAACCAAAAATAAAGCCTGTGCTGGATGAGGGATTCGTCCCAGCGGTGCTCTGGAGAAGAGCGTTCGATGAGAAAGTAGCTGCTGATGATGGCGCCCATGACGTGCAGATAGCACTTGGACGCCTGGATGGCACGACCTACAGAAATGATGTCCGCATCCTTTCTCACGAAGGCGAGAACGTGGCTCTCAACATTAAATACGTGGAGCGTCTTATCAAATTCCTACTCTGGGCAAAAGGTGGATGTAACATTTTCATCGCTGGAAATGATACTCTAGCTGCCCAGATCGGTGAAATTTATAGTGAGACTGGTGCGCGTAAGTTTGACTGGGACATCATCGGGAAAGGAATGTTCAGCCAGAACATCAAAGTCATCGCAACAACAGCAGATGAAATCCCAGCTGAAAAGGCTGTGGCTGAGCCAATCGGGCGTCACTTAGAGGGCAACCGTATCGGATTCGACCTCGGTGGATCTGACCGCAAGTGCGCGGCAGTGATTGATGGAGAAGTGGTTTTCTCTACTGAAATTCCATGGGACCCTTATTTCAAAGACGATCCATCTTACCAGTATGATGGCATCATCGATTCACTCAAACTAGCAGCTGAGCATCTACCATCAGTCGATGCCATCGGTGGATCATCCGCTGGTGTTTATATCAATAACGAGGTGCGTATCGCATCACTCTTCCGTGGTATCAAGGACGAGAAGGTGTTCGATGAAGTGGTTCGCCCGATGTTCAAAAACCTCATCGAGAAGGAATATCCTGGAGTGCCATACGAAGTCATCAATGACGGGGAGGTCACTGCACTGGCTGGGTCAATCAGCATGAATACCAATAGTGTTTTAGGAATCGCGATGGGGACATCTGAGGCGGTAGGTTATGTTGACCAAGAAGGAAATGTAACTACTCAGATCAATGAGCTCGCATTTGCACCTATCGACTACCGTGAGAACGGACCGAATGACGAATGGTCAGGTGACGAAGGCTGCGGAGTGCAGTTCTTCTGTCAGCAGGGAGTGGCGCGTCTCGCTCCAGCGGCAGGCTTTGACTTTGGTGATATGCCATTCCCAGAGCAACTCGTAGAGGTGCAGAAGGCAATGGTAGAGGGTCACGAGGGTGCAGCGAAAATCTACGAGACTATCGGAACTTGCTTCGGATATGCTATCGCTCACTACGCAGAATTTTACCACATCGAGACGCTCATCATCATGGGGCGTGCTACATCTGGTCCTGGTGGTCAGGTGATGATCGACAAGGCACAGGAAGTTCTAGATTTAGAATTCCCAGAACTAGCGAAGCAGATCAACATCACTCAGCCGGACGAGAAGATGAAGCGCCACGGTCAGGCTGTAGCTGCTGCATCTCTACCTAAGGGTAAGTAATTTAATATGGAGCAATCCATTAAAATAGAATCAATGTTCGACGGGAGGTCTCATCACGGGGCCTTCCGTCAGCATTTAAAGTATCAATGGAAATGGTGGCTGCTTGCTCGTTCACTGGTATGTGTGGCTCTTGTGATCATAGGAAGCTATGTGGCAGTTAATTATTCTGGGAGGGGCAAGAAGATGGCAGATTTCATTTCTGTGGCATTCATTCTGATGGGCTCAGTAGGATTCATCCGCCCGATGATCTGGCAAATGTGGAACGAACGAAAGCTCCGCAAACATCCAGCCTATGGAACGAAGATCACCTACACCTTCGGTCTAGAAGAGATCATCATGGACGGAGACTCAGGAAAAGTAGTGGTGCCCTGGTGCGCGCTCACAGAAGTAGTAGCGACCAAGACTGGCGTCCTCTTCTACCAAAACAAAAAAGATTACCTCTGGATACCTAGTTATGATTTTAAAGAAGGGCAGCTGGAAGAAATAGTGAAGTTGCACAGGGTAGATTGAACTCTAATCTATTTAAGGAGTTTGAACCTCTAGAGTGAAGGGGACTCAGGGAGGTTTTCTAGGTCGGCAAGGTCTTTAGCTCTGCCACTGGCTTTTTTGTTCTTT
>CAKZMG010000268.1 GCA_937128235.1 uncultured Verrucomicrobiales bacterium | reverse complement strand
TAAGAGTAACTGGTAAAACTAGTAAAAATGTGTAAACCTTAATTCGAACAAGTGTAAACCATGTGTTGAGCTAAAAGCGTAAAGGATGTTCTGACCCATACCAGCCTAACAACACTGATCACCTATCACCTATCACCTATCACCTATCACCGATGACCATTAAATCCTACATCAGCGTCACCCTCTCCTACTGGGTCTTCATGCTCACGGATGGCGCTCTGAGAATGCTAGTGTTACTCCACTTTCATCAGCTAGGATTCACCCCAGACAAGCTCGCATTCCTCTTCCTCCTCTACGAAGTAGCAGGCATAGCGACCAATCTGTTAGGAGGCTGGATGGGCTCACGCTTCGGGCTTAAATCCACCCTATTCACAGGCTTAGCCCTACAGATCATCGCCCTTCTCTGCCTCACCTTTTTCCAAGAACACTGGGCGATTACACTCTCCGTCATCTTCGTAATGGCAGTGCAGGCACTCTCAGGCATAGCAAAAGACCTCACTAAAATGAGCTCTAAAAGCTCTGTCAAACTCCTGGTCAAGGAAAACAATGAATCCGGCTTATTTAAACTAGTCGCTATTCTAACAGGATCTAAAAACGCCATCAAAGGCATCGGATTTTTCCTCGGGGCATTTCTCCTCACTAAAATTGGCTTTGATGAGTCACTCTACATTCTAGCGGGACTAGTCTCTCTCGCCCTCATCATTTCACTTCTCACCGTGCGTGAAGATTTTGGAAAAATGAAAACCAAGGTGAAGTTCTCGCAGCTCTTTTCTAAAAGCTCAGCCATTAATCGCCTCTCCTTTGCCAGAGCCTGCCTCTTCGCCTCGCGCGATGTCTGGTTCGTAGTAGGCCTCCCCATTTTTTTACATGATCAGCTAAACTGGACTTTCTCCCAGATCGGAGCCTTCATGGCAGCTTGGATCATCGGCTACGGCATCATCCAAGCATCAGCCCCCATCATTAGCGGAACTAAAGCAGGTCTAAAACAAGCCGTCAAAAGCCTTAAAACCTGGGCATTCCTCCTCGTTTTCACCTGTGTCGCACTCACCTCCGCCATTCACTGGGACTTCCATCCCACCACATCACTATTACTAGGTCTCAGCATCTTTGGGTTCATCTTCGCCATCAATTCCTCCATCCATTCCTACCTCATCCTCGCCTACACCAAGTCAGAAGAAGTCGCACTAAACGTAGGATTTTACTACATGGCAAATGCCTGCGGAAGACTCATCGGCACCCTTCTTTCTGGCATCACCTTCCTCTGCGGAGGACTCACCGCCTGCCTCACCACTGCCACCATCTTAGCACTAACAGCAGCCCTCGCCAACCTCAACCTTCCCCACAAATCAACGAATCAAGATATGACGATATGAAGTCTTGATTTCTCTTTATTCCTGAGCTAAATCTCGTGCATGCCACAAGTAAGACCAGATTTCACTGCCGAACTCACCGCCACTTTAGAAAAACGCATTCTCGTACTAGATGGAGCAATGGGCACCACCATCCGTGGCTATGGACTCACGGAAGAAGATGCGCGTGGCGAACGTTTCAAGGACACCGATAAGGACATCCTAAACAATGGTGACATCCTCTCGCTCACCCGCCCAGACGTCATCCTAGACATCCACAAGCGCTTTCTCAATGCTGGCTCAGACATCATCGAGACAAATTCATTTTCAGGAACATCCATCGCACAATCAGAATTTTTCGTAGAAGACCCGCGCGAAAAAGGCGATGGCTCACGCAAAGACCCAGATTTTTATCAAGAAGTCATCGAAGACCCATTTCTCATCGATCTCGCTCATGAGATCAACTTCGAATCCGCCAAACTCGCACGCCAAGCCTGTGATGAAGTTGAAAAAGAAACTGGCATCAAACGCTACGCAGCCGGAGCCATCGGTCCCATGACAGTGGGTCTAAACAACGCTGCCGTTGACCCCAATGACCCAGGCTTCCGCACCGTCATCTGGGATCAGGTTTACATCGACTACAAACGCCAAATCCGCTCACTTATCGCGGGCGGAGTTGACATCCTCATGGTCGAAACCATCTTCGATGCCCTCAACTCAAAATGCGCACTAGTCGCCATCCAAGACGTCTTTGAAGAAGATGAAATTCACCTCCCCATCATCATCTCAGCCGCTGTGGGACTAGGTGGAGAGACCATGATCTCGGCTCAAAAGGCAGAAGCCCTCTGGAACGCAGTAGCCCACGTCAAACCACTCGCCATCGGTCTGAACTGCTCGCTCGGACCCGAGCAGATGCGCCCATTTATAGAAGAACTCTCTAAAGTCGCAGACTGCTTCGTCTCCTGCTACCCAAACGCTGGAATGCCAGACGCCCTCTCAGAAACTGGCTTCCCATTCCTACCGCTCGATATGTACGAGCGCCTCAAGGACTTCGCCACCTCTGGCTTTATTAACTTCGCTGGAGGATGCTGCGGAAATACTCCAGAGCACATCGCAGAAATCGCGCGTGCAGTCAAAGACGTACCACCGCGTAAGATCCCAGAAACCGAACCCCTTCTCCGCCTCTCTGGAACTGAACCATACAACCACTCCGCAGAGAAAAATTTCCTCATGATCGGTGAGCGCACCAATGTGGCAGGCTCACCAGTTTTCCGTAAAATGATCAAAGAAGGTCGTCTCGAAGACGCACTCGCAGTCGCCCGCCAGCAGGTCGAGAACGGAGCACCAGTCATCGACATCTGCTTCGATGATGGACTTATTGATGGCGTAGCAATGATGACCCGCTTCCTCAATTTAATCCAATCCGAGCCAGACATCACCAAGGTCCCCATCACCGTGGATTCCTCAAAATGGGAAATCATCGAAGCGGGACTGAAATGCCTCCAGGGTAAAGGAATCGTCAACTCAATCTCACTCAAAGAAGGAGAAGACATCTTCAGAGAAAATGCACGCACCGTCATGAAATACGGAGCAGCAGTCGTCGTCATGGCGTTCGATGAAAACGGACAAGCCGCCACCTACGAAGATAAAATTTCCATCTGCGAGCGCGCTTACAATATCCTCGTAAACGAAGTCGGGTTCAATCCACAAGACATCATCTTCGACCCTAACATTTTAACCGTAGCCACAGGCATCGAGGAGCACAATAACTACGCTGTAGATTTCTTCCAAGCCACCAAATGGATCAAAGAAAACTTACCTGGAGCGAAAGTCTCAGGTGGTGTCTCAAACGTCTCATTCTCATTCAGAGGAAACAATCCTGTTAGAGAAGCCATGCACGCGGCATTCCTCTACCATGCTGGCAAAAATGGCATGGACATGGGCATCGTGAATGCAGGTATGCTAGAAGTCTATGATGAGATCAAACCAGACATGCTCAAGCACGTAGAGGACGTCCTCCTCAACCGTGACCCAGACGCCACTGAGCGGCTGTTAGATTTCGCGGAACAGTTCAAAGGCATCAAAAAAGAAGCCCAAAAAGAAGATCTCGAATGGCGTAAAGCACCCGTAGAAAAACGCCTCGAACACGCACTACTCAGAGGAATAGACACCTTCATTACAGAAGACACAGCAGAGGCATTAGAGCAATACAAGATACCTCTCAAAGTCATCGAAGGTCCCCTCATGGACGGCATGGGCATCGTGGGTGACCTCTTCGGAGCAGGCAAAATGTTCCTCCCGCAAGTCGTAAAATCCGCACGTGTGATGAAGAAATCCGTCGCTTACCTTGAGCCTTTCATGGCTGAAGAAAAAGCCATCAAGGTCAAAGAAATAGCTACCGAGCTCATTGCCGCAGACCCATCACTCAGCCAAGAAAATGCTGAGATCGAAGCAGAAAAATCCATGACCGCAGGACGCGTCCTCATGGCAACAGTCAAAGGTGATGTCCACGACATCGGCAAGAACATCGTCGGTGTGGTACTCGCGTGCAACGGCTTTGAAGTCATCGATATGGGCGTCATGGTTCCTGGCGATAAAATTATCGATACCGCTCTAGAAAAACGTTGCGATATCATCGGACTCTCCGGACTCATCACCCCATCACTAGATGAAATGGTCAGTGTAGCTAAGGAGCTAGAACGTCGCGAACTGAAGATCCCCGTCCTCATCGGTGGAGCCACCACCAGCCCCGCTCACACCGCTGTGAAAATTTCACCACATTACAGCGGATCCATCATTCACGTGCTAGACGCCTCACGCTCGGTCCCTGTCACCACCACGCTCCTTTCAGAGGAAAACAAAGCGGCTTACATCGCGGAGAACGAAGCCAAACACCAAAAGCTCCGTGATAATTTCAACAAAAAAGACAAACCTACCGTCTCTTTAGAAAAGGCTCGTGCTAACAAAGTCAACATCGACTGGGACAACTACACCCCTCCACAGCCAGAGTTCACTGGCACCCGCACCATAAAGAATCAATCCCTCCGCGAGCTTGCCGAGTACATTGACTGGACCCCATTCTTCCACGCATGGGAACTCCGCGGAGTCTGGGACCGAGAGACCAAAGTCCTCAAAACCCGCAACGCAGAAGCCGCAGAAGTAGCTCAGCAACTCTACGCAGACGCTCAAGATCTGTTAGAAAAAATCATCACCGAAAAGAAATTCACTGCAAATGGCATCTACGGATTTTTCCCCGCGTATGCTGATGGTGATGACATCAATGTGCCAGAGGCGTCCCGCCTCTGTCCAAAAGAAAGCCAGAAGCCAGAGGCACCTAACAAAAAATTCCATTTCTACAACGAAAATGAAAATACCTCTATCCTCACCGGAGACTTACCCCACTGGCACCAAGCCAATAAATCTTATCATGTAGTATTCCGCCTAGATGACTCTATAGATCAAAAAACCAAGCAAAACTACCTAGCTGAAAAAGAACGCCTCCAAACCCTAATTACCAAAAACCCAGAACTAACAACTGAAATTCAAAGCCGTCTCAATGAACTCTA
Organism: uncultured Verrucomicrobiales bacterium; assembly: GCA_937128235.1. GTDB lineage: Bacteria > Verrucomicrobiota > Verrucomicrobiia > Verrucomicrobiales > Akkermansiaceae > Rubritalea. The sequence goes on along the minus strand of CAKZMG010000268.1, from coordinate 3,229 downwards.
CTCAACAAAAATAGAAGCCAGCCTAGACCAAGGATATGGAGCTTGCCATATGAACGATCCAGTCATCGCCAAAATCGTAGCAGATGCGATCATTTACTACGAAGGCGATCACTACGAACTAGGTGCATGGTGCGTCATGCCCAACCACGTTCATCTTCTCATTCAGCCCAAAGAAAATCATAACCTCTCAGACATTCTCAGAAATATCAAAAGCTACACAGCCAAACTAGCCAACAAACACTTAAGAACTACTGGCACATTCTGGAGAAAAGAGAGCTACGATCACCTCATCCGATCAGAAAAAGCATTCAACCATGTGAGACACTACATAGAAACAAACCCAGAACAAGCCGGTATCAGGAACTGGGCTTGGCGTTCTAATACTCCAGTGGCGTCCCGCTTCTGTTCAACAGAAAAGCAGAAGCCGGAGGCATCTGGCACACTTACCTTCCACACCCTTCGCCAACAAAATGCAAAAACTAACAACAACCAAAACCCACACTATGCCCTATCTGACTACGTATCCCCTGACCCTTCTGCAAATGACCACATCGGTGCCTTCGTGGTCGGAATAGAAGGTGCGCATGAATGGGCAGATGAGCTCCGTGCAAACCATGAGCTAGATTCAGCGATCATGGTCCAAGCTATCGCTGACCGCCTGGCTGAAGCCTTTGCTGAACTGCTCCATCACCGCGCGCGTATTTCATGGGGAATCGAGCGTCCGGGACAGTTTAATCACAACGAACTGATCAAAGAAATTTACCAAGGTATCCGCCCTGCTCCAGGCTACCCATCTCAGCCAGATCACACTGAGAAGATAACCCTATTCAATCTGTTAGATGCCACCGCAGAAACGGGTGTAGAACTCACAGAATCCTGTGCAATGCACCCTGGATCAGCAGTTTCCGGACTTCTCTTCTCTCACCCAGACAGCAAATATTTCGCTATCGACAACCTCCAGAAAGACCAAGTCAAAGATTACGCGGACCGTAAAGGCTGGGATCTCGCTAAAGCCGAAAAATGGCTCGGTCCTTGGCTCGGCTACTAAATACCATTTTTTACTAAGTCCCTCCTTGCTAAGCTTGCTTAGCAGGGCATAATTCTATTTATACACTATCACTATGGCTAATCTTCTTAAAACTACCCGATTCACCGCATCTATCGCCTTTACCGCGCTCACTGCGCTTACTCTCGCTCCATTTTCAGCCTATGGACAGGCTACTGAGACAGTTCAGAAAAAGGCTGTGAATCAAGAATCAAAACTCACTATCCTAAGTGCGAAAAAGATAAATGCTACCCGCATTGATCTCTCCCTCTCTAACAAACAATCCATGTCGGTAGATTTCTATAGCCCAAGTATTTTCCGACTCTTCCGAGATGACCAAGGCGGCGACATCCGCAACCCAGAAGCCAAGCACCCTGCCAGTATCCTAGTCGGTCAACCTCGCAAGCCAGTCAACATCATTGAACTGATAGAGAATGATCAGAAAGTCACCATCCTCACTCAATTCCTCCGTTTAGAGTTCGATAAATCCACCACTCTGCTTAAACTCGTCCGTTTAAAAGACAATAAAACCCTCTTCCAACAACTCTCCGCTCCGAGCATCAGTGATAAAGAAGTCAGCCTCACGCTAACTGAGCATGATGACGAATACTTCTACGGTGGCGGCGTTCAAAATGGTCGCTTCTCGCACAAAGGAAAGTCCATCGCCATTGAGAACCAGAACAGCTGGACTGATGGTGGTGTCGCCTCTCCAAATCCTTATTTCTGGTCCACCCGTGGCTATGGAATGATGTTCCATACTTTCAAAAAGGGCAGCTATGATTTCGGATCTAACTCACCTGGAAAAATCTCTCTTTCCCATCAGACCAACTACCTCGACCTCTTCATCATGGCTGGTGAGACTCCTGCTGAACTTCTCGGTCACTATTTCCAACTCACTGGAAACCCTCTCTTACTTCCAAAATTCGGCTTCTACCTCGGTCACCTCAATGCCTACAACCGCGATTACTGGAAGGAAGATGAAAAAGGCATCCTCTTTGAAGACGGCAAACGCTACAAAGAAAGCCAGAAAGATAATGGAGGAACCAAAGAAACTCTCAACGGTGAAAAAGACAATTACCAATTCTCAGCGCGTGCCGTCATAGACCGCTACAGTGATGCCGACATGCCGCTCGGCTGGCTCCTTCCCAACGATGGATACGGAGCAGGCTATGGACAAACCGAAAGCCTAACAGGAAACGTAGAAAACCTCCGCAAGTTCGGCGAATACGCACGTGAGCGCGGAGTAGAAATAGGTCTCTGGACCCAATCAGATCTGCATCCTAAAGATGGCATCAAGCCACTCCTCCAGCGCGACCTCGCAGCAGAAGTCCGCGATGCCGGAGTCCGCGTTCTGAAAACTGACGTGGCTTGGGTCGGACCAGGCTACTCATTCGGTCTCAACGGTATTTCCGATGCTGCCAATATCATAGCCAAAGAAGGCAACGACGCTCGTCCCTTCATCATCACGCTCGATGGCTGGGCTGGCACACAGCGCTACGGAGGTGTCTGGACTGGTGATCAGACTGGCGGAAAGTGGGAATACATCCGTTTCCATATCCCTACCTACATCGGAGCTGGTCTCTCTGGCATGTCAAATATCTGCTCAGACATGGACGGAATTTTTGGTGGCAAGAACCCCACTATCAACACCCGAGACTACCAATGGAAAACATTCACCACCATGCAACTCAACATGGACGGCTGGGGATCAAACCCGAAATACCCACAAGCACTCGGTGAGCCGGCAACCTCTATTAACCGCTGGTATCTAAAACTCAAATCAGAACTCATGCCCTACACCTACAGCATCGCCCACGATTCTGTAAACGGTCTCCCTATGGTCAGAGCGATGTTTTTAGACGATGTTAACCCATACACTTTAGGCTCTGCCACTCAGTATCAATTCCTCTACGGACCATCATTCCTAGTCGCACCCATCTACCAAGCCACCCGCTCAGATGACGCAGGAAATGACATCCGCAATGACATTTATCTCCCCGATGGCGAGTGGGTAGATTACTTCTCAGGTGAGGTTTACCAAGGAGGACGAATCATCAATCAGTTCGACAGCCCACTCTGGAAACTACCTGTATTTGTTAAGCGTGGAGCCATTATCCCTAAAGCGAACCCTCATAATAACGTCAAACAAATCGACCTGAGCCGCCGCATCTATGAGTTCTACCC